>NZ_JBJLSJ010000055.1:0-22499 GCF_050871975.1 Kineococcus rugosus
CGGCAGCCGGGGGGCGTGCACGACCGGCCCGCCCCCGGGGGGGGGGCGCGGGGGGCCGCGCCGGCGCCCCCCCCCGGGGCGGTGCGCCTCAGTCGGTGCCGGCGACGACGGTGACGTCCCCGTCGACGTCGAGGCCGACGGTCTCGCGGCGCAGGTCGGCGGTGACGACCTGCTCCCCCGCGACGGTGCGCACCCGGACCCGCACCTCCTCCACGGGGACGACGTCCAGGCTGACGCGGGGGACCTCCTCGTGCAGCACGATGACGAGTTCCTCCTCACCGCGCGCGCCGCCGGGCTCCGCGAGCGTCCCGGCGTCGCCGTCGGTGACGGGCTCGTGCGTCACGACGAGCTGCTCGACCCGGACGGGCACCTCGACGGTGCGGGTGGTGGTCACGACGCGCTTGGAGAAGCGCACCCGTTCCACCGGGACCCGTTCGGTGCCGACGCGCAGCTGCTCGCCGCGCAGGACGACCTCGACGTCGGGCCCAGCGTCACCGGCCTCACCCACGGGGGCGGGTGCACCGGGGGAACTGCTGTCCATGCTGGGGTCCCTGACGTCGAGTCGGCCTGCGATCAGCTGCGGATCAGCGACGGTCGTCGCGACCGCGCGTGGCGTCGACCGTCGTGTCGGCGTCGACGTCGATGACCTCTTCGCGCACCGTGGCCTCGACGGTCTCCTCGCTGGTCACGGTCTCGGTGCCGAGCTGGACGCGCTCGACCGGCACGGTCTCCTTGGCGGCCACGGCGCGCTCCTCGGTGAGGACCACCTCGTGCTCCTCCTCGGTCAGGTCGCCGCCGGACAGGGCCGCCCCGCGGTTCGCCTCGGTGATCGGCTCGCGGGTGACCACGACCTCCTCGTGGGAGACCGGGACGGTCCGGGAGACGTTCTCGCTGGTGATGTACTTCCGCAGCCGCGCCCGGCCCGCCTCGCGGGTCTCGGTGCCGACGTGCAGCTCCTCCTTGGAGCGGGTCATCGCGTTGTCGGTGTCCGGGCCGGAGGTGTCGTGGCCCGCCGCGTGCCCGGTGCCGTGGGTGTGACCGGTCGTGAGGTCGCCGGTGCCGGTGGTGCCGGTCGTCGCGGTGCCGGTGGTGCCGGTGGTGGCGGTGCCGGTCACGTCGGTGCCGGTGAGCCCGGTCGTGGTGTCCGTGGTGGTGCCCGTGGTGGTGCCGGACGTGTCGGCGATGCCGTAGTAGCGGTACAGGTCGTCCTCGTCGGACTCGCTCAGCTCACGGCCCGGGTCGTGGTGGGGGGCGTCCTTGACCTTGCTCTTGTCGAACGGCACGGTCAGGACGTCGCCGGAGAGGCTGGCCGCGGACAGCGGCAGCAGGGAGACGTTGGAACCGAACAGACCCGTCTTGACCGACACCCACTCGGGCTGGCCGGTGCGGTTGTCCAGGAAGACCTCGTCGACCTTGCCGATCTTGTCGCCGTCGGAACCGGTGACGGTGGTGCCGAAGAGGGTGTCGGGCGTGAAGTCGTGCGCCATGGGGTGTTCCCTTCCGAGGTGCTCCGCGCGGCGGTCGCCGGCGGGTCGGACAGTTCAACGGCCCTCGGTCTGGACCAGTGCGTGTTCCGCCGGCCTCGTGGCCGGTGTGCCGAGTACGATGCTGGTCCCTCACGCGGCGGTCGCAACCTGAAAGCCGCCCTCGACGCGAACTGATCCCACACTCGTTGCGGGGCAACGTGATCAGTGACCAGATCAGCGTACGGGCGTCACTCCTCGCGCGACCAGGCCACCAGCGCGGGCACGACGCGCCCGGCGAAGTCGGCGTAGTCGTCGGGCGTGTTGTAGGCGTGCGCGGTGAGCCGGAGGAACCCCCGGCCGCCGAACGCCGTGAAGGCGGCCTCGACGTCGAACTGCGCCAGGACCCGGTCCCGGACCGCGTCGGTGCCGCCGGGGCCCAGGCCGAGGCGGCCCGGCAGCGCGAGGAGGCGGAACGGGCCGGCGGGGGTGCCGACGTCGACGCGGTGGTCCTGCCCGGTGCGGCGGGTGAGGGCGTCGGCGACGAGGTCGGCGCCCTGCGCGACGAGCGCGGCGGCGTCCCGGCGGACCGCGTCCCAGCCGACCTCCCGCTCCACGACGTCCAGCGCGTCGGGCGCCGCGAGCCAGCTCGTGAAGTCCAGCGTGCCCTGGGCGTCGAAACCCGTCGGGAAGGGTTTGCCCGCCCCCCAGGAGTCGATGAGCGGGTGCAGGTCGTCGCGCAGCGGGCCCCGGGCCACCAGCACCCCCGCACCGCGCGGCGCGCACCCGAACTTGTGCAGGTTCCCGACCCAGGCGTCGCAGTCCACCCCCGCCAGCGGGTCGGCCAGCAGGAGCGGGACGTGCGCGCCGTCGACCAGGAAGGGGATGCCGCGCGCGCGGGCCGCGGCGCCCACGAGGTCGACGGGCAGGAAGCGGGCCGTGGGGGACGTCACGTGGTCGACCACGGCCAGGACGGTGCGGTCGGAGAACTCCGCCGTGATCGCGTCCGCCGCCTCCCGCGGGCCGGCGGCGAGCGGGACGTGGGCGGTGCGGACGGTGCAGCCCCAGCGGCGGGCGAAGCGGTGCGCGCCCATCGTGACCGCGCCGTACCCGTGGTCGGTGACGACGACCTCGCCGCCGGGCGCGGCCCGCAGCGAGCCGTGGACGACGCTGGCCCCGGCGCTGGCGTTCGGCACGAACGCGAGGTCGTCCGCGGACACCCCCAGGTACGGGGCGACCCGGGCCCGGGCCGCGGCGATGCGTTGCGGCACACCGACGAACCACTTGACCGGGGACCCCTCCATGAGCCGCCGGTACTCCGCCTGCCGGTCCAGGGCGTACCGGGGGACGGCCCCGAAGGACCCGTGGTTGAGGTGGCGGACGTCGGCGTCCAGGCTCCAGGTGAGGCTCACGCCCCCATCCAACCCGCAGCCCGGACGGTCAGAGGCGCAGCAGGCCCGCGACGCGCAGGACGGCGGCGCCGGCCTCGTCGGAGGCGTCGAGGTCGACCTCGGCGACGATCCCCCAGTCGCGGTCGCCGGCCGGGTCCTCCAGGACCTGCCGCACGTACCAGTTCCGCGGCGAGCCCTTCGGTTCGGGGCCGGAGCCGTCGTCGACCTGGAGCAGGTGCGGGCCGCGGGCGTCCGGGCCGGTGCCGATCGACTCGTGCTCCTCGTAGTAGGCGTCGAGCTGGTCGGCCCAGGTGTCCTCGTCGGGGGACCCGTCGAGCTCGGCGAGGGCGGCGGGCCGGTCCAGGGCGCACAGCTCGACGAACCGGAACACCGCGTTGCGGACCAGGACCCGGAAGGCGCGGCGGTTCGCCGTGACCGGCGGCGCCTCCTCCTCCTGCGGCGCCACGACGTCCTCCACGTCGTCGACGTCCACGCCGTCGCGCAGCGCCTCCCACTCGGCCAGCAGCGAGGAGTCGGTCTGCCGCACGACCTCCCCGAGCCACTCGACGAGGTCGGTGAGCTCCTCGGTGCGGGCGTCGTCGGGCACGGTCTGCTTCAGCGCCTTGTAGGCGTCGGACAGGTACCGCAGGACCAGGCCCTCGGACCGGGCGAGCTGGTAGTGCTGGACGTAGTCGCCGAACGTCATGGCCCGCTCGTACATGTCGCGGACGACCGACTTGGGCCGCACCTCGTAGTCGGCGACCCACGGGTTCCCCGACCGGTACGTCTCGTAGGCCGCGCGCAGCTCCTCGGCCAGCGGCTGCGGCCACTCGACGTCCTCGAGCAGCTCCATGCGCTCCTCGTACTCGATGCCGTCGGCCTTCATGCGCTGCACGGCCTCGCCCTTGGCCTTGGACCGCTGGGCCAGCAGCACCTTCATCGGCTCGTCGAGCGTGGCCTCGATGACGGACACCACGTCGAGCGCGTACGTGGGGGACGCGGGGTCGAGCAGGTCGTCGACGACGGCGAGCGCGAACGGCGACAGCGGCTGGTTGAGCGCGAAGTCGAGCTGGAGGTCGGCGACGAGGCGGACCTGCCGGCCGTCGGGCAGCGGTGCGGGCAGCTTCTCCACGATCCCGGCGTCGAGCAGCGCGCGGAACAGCTCCACGGCCCGGCGGACGTGCTTGAGCTGGTTCTTGCGGGGTTCGTGGTTGTCCAGCAGCAGGTGCCGCATCGCCTCGACGGGGTTCCCGGGGCGCTGCAGGACGTTGAGCAGCATCGAGGTGGTGACGCGGAAGTGGGAGGTGAGCTGCTCGGGTTCGCCGCTGACGAGCTTGTCCATCGTCTGCTGGGACCAGGACACGAAACCCTCGGGCGCCTTGACCCGCTGGACGCGCTTCTGCTTCTTCGGGTCGTCCCCGGCCTTCGCGACGCGGCGGGCGTTCTCGACCTCGTGCTCGGGGGCCTGCACGACGACGGTCCCGGCGGTGTCGAAACCGGCGCGGCCGGCGCGGCCGGCGATCTGGTGGAACTCCCGGACGCGGTAGTGCCGGTTGCGGCGGCCGTCGAACTTCGTCAGCCCGCCGAACAGCACGGTGCGGATGGGCACGTTGATCCCGACGCCGAGGGTGTCGGTGCCGCAGATGACCTTCAGCAGCCCGGCCTGGGCGAGCGTCTCGACGAGGCGGCGGTACTTGGGCAGCATCCCGGCGTGGTGGACGCCGACGCCCATCCGCAGCAGCCGCGACAGGACCTTGCCGAACCCGGCGGCGAACCGGAACCCGCCGATCGCCTCGGCGATGGCGTCGCGCTGCTCGCGGGTGGCGATCTTCGCGCTGGTGAGGGCCTGGGCCTGCTCGACGGCCGCGGCCTGGGTGGCGTGGACGACGTAGACGGGCGCGCGGTCGGTCTGGAGCAGTTCCTCGACGGTCTCCTGCAGCGGTGTCGTCGCGTAGGAGTAGTGCAGCGGGACGGGTCGCTCCACGGACGTGACGAGGGCGGTGGCCCGCCCGGTGCGGCGGGTCAGGTCGTCGCGCAGGGCGGTGACGTCGCCGAGGGTCGCGGACATCAGCAGGAACTGCGCCTGCGGGAGCTCCACGAGGGGGACCTGCCAGGCCCAGCCGCGGTCGGGGTCGGCGTAGAAGTGGAACTCGTCCATGACGACCTGGCCGACGTCGGCGAAGGCCCCCGAGCGCAGCGCGAGGTTGGCGAGGACCTCGGCGGTGCAGCAGACGATCGGGGCGCCGGGGTTCACCGAGGCGTCGCCGGTCATCATCCCGACGTTGTGGGCGCCGAAGACCTCGATGAGGGCGAAGAACTTCTCGCTGACCAGGGCCTTCAGGGGCGCGGTGTAGAAGGAGCGGATCCCCGCCGCGAGCGCCGCGGCGTGCGCGCCGGCGGCGACGAGGGACTTGCCCGAGCCGGTGGGGGTGGCGAGGACGACGTTGGACCCGGAGACGACCTCCAGGAGGGCCTCCTCCTGGGCGGGGTACAGCGTGATGCCGCGGGAGGTCACCCAGGTGGTGAAGGCCTCCAGGACGGTGTCGGGGTCGGTGGCGGCGGCGCTGCCCGCGGTGGGGAGCAGGTCGGGGAGGGTGGGGTCGGTGATCGTCATGGCGGTCCCATGCTCCCACCGGTGGCCGGTGGGGGGCGGGTCGTCCCGACCGTGGTGCCGGACCCCCTCCCTGGGCCATCCTGGGCCCCGGTCCCGCGATCAGGAGGGGGTGAGCACCGTCGACGACGACCGCCTGTCGCGAGAGCACCACGTCCGGCGGCGCGCCGAGCAGGTGCGGGCCGACCTCGAGGGCCTGTGGGGGGACGAGCCGCCGCCGGGCCCGGACCCGGAGCTGACCTCGCTGGTGGACGCGCTGGCGCTGGACGACGACCACGGCCGGCGCGCGGGTCTGCTGGTTCAGGGGGACGCGATCCCGTTCCGCGCGCTGGTCCGGCTGCTGCTGACCAGTCCCGCGGGCGAGGCGGTGCTGCCGGAGCTGCCGCCGGAGCTGCGGGCGCGCGTCGACCTGGCCGCGGCGACGGCCGACCCGGACGCGCTGGTGACGCGGGTGGTGGACCGGGGGGTGCCGCCGACGCCGTCGGGGGCGTTCGCGCTGCACCTGGAGCCGGCGGTGGTGGACCTGGACGAGCGGGTCAGCGGGCTGCTGGGGTTCGCGGCCCGGCAGCAGCGGGTCACCTGGGAGGAGGTGCTGTCGGCGGTGCACCCGGACGACCGCGAGGACGTGCGGCGGGCCACGGCCGGGGCGCTGGAGCGGGCGTCGTCGCTGGGGTTGCGGTTCCGGGTGCTGCACGCGGACGGGTCGGTGCGCTGGCTGTCGACCGTGGGGCACGCCCTCACCGGGGAGGGGGGCCGGACGACGCGGCAGATCGTGGGGTTCACGACGCCCAGCCCGTGAGGGGCGGGGCGCGGCGCCGTCCGGGCCGGGTCAGGAGATGAGGCCGTCCTGGCGGGCGACGGCGGCCGCGGCGGCGGAGGAGCGGACGCCGTACTTGCGGCGGACCGAGGCGAGGTGCTGGGCGACGGTGTTGGGGGCCAGGCCGAGGCGTTCGGCGGCGACGGAGCCGGGGCAGCCGTCGGCGATCATCTGCAGGACCTCCTGCTCGCGGGCGGTGAGGGTCACGCGGGGCCGGCCGGGGGCCTGGGCGCGCTCGGCGGCCTCCAGGGCGCGGTAGCGGGCCTCGGACAGGAGGACGAAGCGGTTGCCGGCGGCGTCCTCGACGATCATGCGGCGGTCGCCGTCGGAGACGGTGCGCAGCACGTCGCTCCACCAGTCGTTCGGCACCCGCGCGCCGTCGCCGTCCACCAGTGCCGTGTCGCCGTGCTCCATGCGTCGCGCTCCTCAGCCGTTCTCTCGACGTGGTCCGCTCCCGGAGCGGGCCTCCGGGTCCTGACAGGGTTCGGGTGGTGGTCGTCCACCCTTGACCGGTCGGGGGTGGGAGCCACCCGACCGGATGAACCGTTCCACCCGCTCGTCGGCGTCCCCCAGGGGGGTCCGCCGCGGGGACCCGGTACGTGAGCCCTCACCGAGAATGCCACAGAGTGACTAGCTGGCGACTCTCCGTCGGCACCGGAGGCCCCAGAAGACCGTCAGCAGCAGCGCCGCCCACGCCACCCACGGCCCCACCTCCCGCCGGTACCCCAGCGTCACGGCCTCCACCGCCGGGCTCATCCCGTCCACCAGACCCGGCACGTACGCCACCGCCAGCAACGTCAGCCGCCCCACCAGGACACCCGTCCACGCCCCCGGCACCACCGCCAGCGCCAGCGGCCCCCACAGCAGCAGGTCGTACCAGGGCAGCTCGTACGCCGCCCCCAGCAGGTACCCCGCGGCCACCACCGCACCGGCCCCCGCCGCCCGCTGCAGCTCGTCACCGCGCACCAGGACCGGCCACCACAGCACCGCCACCACCGCCACCACCGCCACCATCCCCGGCAGCAGCACCCCCCGCGGCACCCCGGCGTCCACCAGCGGCCGCCAGATCGTCGCCAGCGACACGTACCGGCTCGCCGTCCGCGTCTGGTCGTACGCGTGCGGGCCCGCCCACAGGTGCGCCGGCACCAGCACCACCAGCGCCCCCACCGCGCCCCGCACCCACCAGCCGGGCCGCGCCCGGCGCGCGGCCAGCGCCGCCACCACGATCCCGACCCCCACCGCGCCGTACGGCAGCTTCGTGCCCACGGCCACCGCGAGCGCCACCCCCGCCCACCCCGGCCGGTCCCGGGCCAGCAGCAGCGCCGCCACCGCCGCCGCGCCCGCCAGCACGTCCGCGTGCGCGCCGCCCAGCCCCACCGTCAGCAGCAGCGGGTTCGCCGTCCACAGCACCGCGAACCGGGCCCGCGCCGCGTCCTCGCGCAGCACCCGGTGGGCCAGGACCGCCACCGCCGCCCACACCAGCAGCAGCAGCACCTGCCACGCCCACACCGTCGTCCGCACCGACGTGCCGCCGGCCAGCGACGACGCCGCCATCAGCAGCCCCCCGACCGGCCCGTACACCGACGTCGTCGACCGCCACGGGTCCCGCACCGCCGAGGCCACCGGGTCCGTCCCGCCCGCGAACGCGTCCGGCGCCTGGCTGTACGGGTCACCCCCCAGGGCCGCGATCCGGCCGTACGCCGCGTAGCTGAGGTGGTCGGCCGACCCCACCGGCGGCACCAGCGTCAGGACCAGCGCCGCGACCGCCGCCAGCAGCAGGGCCCGGCGCGGGCGCCAGCCGCGGTGCACCGCGCGGACCCCCGCCCCCAGCCCCACCCCGCCGGCCAGCACCGACACCGCCAGCAGGACCGTCACCAGCGCCGACCCCGGCCGCGCGCCCAGGTCGAGCGCCCCGAACCCCGCCCCCAGGTCCGGCACCGCCGCCGACGGCCCCAGGACCGCCACCACCGCCCAGCCCAGCACGCACACCGCGCCCGCGGCGACGGCCAGCCGGGCCGGGCGCACGGCCGGGCCGCCGGCGGTGCCCGCAGCGCGCAGCACCGTCACCGGGTGAGGCGGCGCAGCGCGTCCTGGACGCGGCGGCGGCCCAGCGCGCGGGCCACGTCGCGGAACTGCGCCGCCCGGTGCAGCTGCCCGCGCAGGTCCGCGCCCGTGACCCGGTGGTGCAGGTCGCAGGGCACCTCGCGGACCACGAAGCCCGCCCGCAGCAGGTCGATCGTCAGCGCCGTCTCCACGCCCCACCCCGGCGCCAGCGGCAGCGCCGCCTCGAACGCGGCCCGCGTCAGGCAGCGCATCCCCGACAGCGGCTGCTGCGGGGACCACCCCGCGGCCGCCAGGGTCCCCCGCCGGGACAGGCCCACCACGAACCCGCGACCACCCCCGGCGGTCGCCTGCCGCGGCAGCACCGCGATCGTCATGTCGGCCTCACCGGCCAGCACCGGCACCGTCAGCGGGGCCGTCGCCGCGGCGCTGGCCCCCAGGTCCGCGTCCACGAACAGCAGCGGCCGCGGCCGCACGCCCGCCCGCGGACGGGCCCGCTCCCACTGCGCCACGGCCTGCGCCCCGGTCGCCATCGCCGCCGCCTTGCCCCGGTTGCGGGGGTGCGCCACGACCACCGCCCCGGCGTCCCGCGCCGCCTTCGACGTCAGGTCCGAGGACCCGTCGTCCACCACGACGACCACGTCGACGACGTCCAGCGCAGCGGCCGCGCGCACGGTCGCGGCGATCCGCTCCTGCTCGTCCTTGGCCGGGATGACGACCGCGACGGTCGGGGACGGGAGCGGAGCAGGCACGGCGGCGACGCTAGCGCAGCCGCAGGCCCAGCACCGTGACGTCGTCGTCGACGGTCGGGTCCGGGCCGACCATCCGCTCGACCAGCAGGTCCACGATCTCCGCCGGTCCCCCCCGGGCCACCCCCCGGAAGTGCTCCAGGACCTCCGCCAGGCCCGTCGTCAGCGACCGCTCCCGCGTCTCCACCAGGCCGTCGGAGAACACCACGAGCGCGCTGCCGGGGGCCAGCCGCACGTCCAGCACGTCCGTGCGCGGGTCGCCCCCCACCCCGACCGGCACCCCCGGCGGCACGTCCAGGTAGTGCGGGCCGTCGTGGCAGGTCAGCGGGGGCAGGTGCCCGGCGCTGGCGGCCAGCAGCCGCCCGTCGCGGTGCAGCACGCCGTAGAAGATCGTGACGAGGTCGTCGCCGCCGCCGGCGCGGGCGACGGTGTCCAGGCCCCGCAGCACCGCGGTGGGGTGGGGGTCGACGAGGGCCAGGGTGCGGACCTGGGTGCGGACCTCGCCCATGACGGTCGCCGCCCGGGCCCCGCGGCCCATGACGTCGCCGAGCACGACGGCCACCCGGTCCCCGTCGAGGGGGACGATCTCGGCCCAGTCGCCGCCGACCTCGACGCCGGCGCTGGTCTGCGCGACGCGGTGGGTGCTCAGCCACTCCACCGGCGGCAGCGGTCCCGGCCGCAGGGCCTCGGCCAGGACGGTCGCGGTGTCGCGCTGCTGCTGGAGCAGCTGCATGCGGTCCAGCGCCCCGGCGACCTGCCGGGCGAAGGCCAGCAGGAAGTCCCGGTCGTCCTCCTCGTGCTCGCCGGAGTCGGTGAACCCGAGGGTCAGCGCGCCCAGCCGCCGGGTGCGGGAGTTCAGCGGCAGGACGGCCCACGACGTCTCCCCCAGCTCCATCGCCGCCTCGAAGTAGGGCCGCACGAACGCCGGCAGCGCGGCCACCCCCGCCGCGCCCACCGGGTACGCCCCGCGCTCGCCGGCGACGGACTCCAGGTCGTCCAGGGTGAGGTCGGTCAGGTCGCCGGTGCTGCGGGTGCCGTCGGCCAGCAGCCGGTGCACCTTCAGGCCCGTCTCGCCCTGCCCCTCGGCGACGGCCAGGGTGCCGCGGACGGCGCCGCCGTCCAGGCAGGCGCGCAGGACCGCGTCGAGCACCTGCGGGTACGTCGTGGCGATCGCGAGCGCCGCGGTGAGGGCGTTGAGGGTGCGGGTGCGGCTGCGCGCCCGGGCGCGCTCGGTGACGTCGTCCAGGGAGCCGACCCACTCCACGATGTGCGAGGCGGGGTCGGTGGGGTCGGCCAGCACGGGGACGGCGACGGCCGCGACGGTCCGCCACCCGCTCAGGCCGCGCACCCGCAGCCGGAACCGGGCCGAGGACCGTTCCCGCACGGACCGGTGGAAGGTCTCCAGCACGACGGGCAGGTCCTCGGGGTGCACGTCCTGCTGCCAGGCGCTGCCGCGGACGTCGGCGCGGCCGGTGAGCGCGGACCAGCCGGGCATGTCGCTGGTGATGCCCTCCCCGGGGCGGGCGGTGAAGACGTCGAGCGAGCCGGCCTCGGCGAGGGTGCGGTAGCGCAGGGCGGTGCGCCGGGCCTCGCGCAGCAGCCGGGCCCTCTCCAGCGCGAGGGCGCACTGCCCGGCGAGGGTGGCGGCGAAGACCTGCTCGTCGGCGTCGAGGGACCCCTCGCGGGCCAGGCCGAAGCGCAGGACCCCGACGAGGCGGTCGCGGGCCACCAGCGGGTACATGGCCCAGGAGTGCTCCCCGAGCTCCAGGACGCTGTCGTTGAGGCCGGGGCCCGGGCCCGGGGCGGGGCCGAAGCGGGCGGCGAGCTCGGCGCGGTCGCGCAGCAGGACGGGGCGCCGCGTGCGGGCGGCCTCGGCGCTGGGGGTGGCGGAGTCCAGCGGGACGGGGCGGCCGCGGCCGAGACCGGCGAGGTCGTCGTCGCGCGGGTCCTGGGGGACGAGCAGGGTGCCGGTCTCGTCGAGCAGCGCGATGCCGCAGGTGCTGGTGCGCAGGACGTCGCGGCCGGTGCGCAGGACGGCGGTGACGGCGTCCCGGACGTCGAGGGCGGCGGCGAGCTCGGCGGCGGTGCGGTGCAGCAGTCCCAGGAGCGGTGCGGCCGCGGGCACGTCCACGCCAGCAGCCTCCGGTCCGGGTCCACGACCTGGCCCCGTGCCCGATCGTGAACTGACCGTATCCGACTGAACGCGCCGGGTGTCCGATCACCGGGTCCCCGTCAGCTGAACGGGTGACGCGGCCCCGGCCCGGCGGGGGGAGGCGCAGGGGTCAGTGCGGGTGGTGCCGGGTGGGGCCCCCGAACGACGCCCACACCGTCCGGCTCAGGTCGTCCAGGTTCTCCACGACGCCCCACTCGTCGGCCAGGCCGTCGACGATGAACAGGCCCCGGCCGCCGGTGTCGCTCTCCCCCGCCGTCCGCCGCGCGACCGACCGCCCCGGCGACCCACCGTCGGTGACGGAGATCTCCACGTGCGGCTGCGCGGTGGGGATCACCTCGCACTGGACGTGGATCTCCCCGTCGCCCAGCGGCCGGGCGTGCCGGACGGCGTTCCCGACGATCTCGGAGAGCACGATCTCGATCTCAGCGGTCGCCATCTCGTCCAGACCGGCCCCGTCGAGCACCGAGCGCACCACGTGGCGCGCCCGGGGCACCGAGGCCGCGTCGTGGGCGAACGTCGCCCAGTGCGTGGCCGGTACCGGCCGCGCTCCCGTCGGCATGTGCACGTGTTCCCCTCCCACCCTGACCCAGCGGTGGGTACCCGGGCCCCGAGGAGGTCAAACCTCGCACCACCCGGACGGCCGGGCCGGCGGGGCGCCCGCGGTCAGCGGACGAACGGCTCCTGACCGCCGTCGGCGACCATCGCCAGCCCCGCCTCGGACCAGGCGGCCATCCCGCCGTCGACGTTCACCGCGTCGTAGCCGTTGCGCTGCAACCACTCGGCGGTGCGACGCGACCGGCCGCCGGACCGGCACACGATGTTCAGCTCCCCCTCGGGCAGCTCCTCGAGCCGCTGCGGGACCTGCCCCATCGGGATGTGCACGGCGGAGGGGATGTGCCCGGCCGCCCACTCGTCGTCCTCCCGGACGTCGATGATCACGGCGTCGGGGGCCAGGTCGGAGACCGCGACGGTGGGCAGGCCGTCGACGTCGAACGTGCGCGGGTCGCTCATGCGCCCGAGCCTACGCGCGCCCCCGCGGCCCCCCGCCCGCCCCGGCGGCGGGGCTAGCGTGGCTGCCCGTGCCCGACAGCCTCCGCGACATCGCCGTCTTCAGCGGCTCCGCCCACCCCGAGCTCGCGGCCGCCGTGGCCGCGGAGATGGGGGTCGAGCTGTCGCCGACGCGGGTGAGCCGGTTCTCCAACGACTGCCTCGAGGTGCAGCTGCGGGCCAGCTGCCGCCAGCGCGACGTGTTCGTCGTCCAGCCGCTCGTGCCGCCCGTGCAGGAGGCCCTCGTCGAGCTGCTGCTGATGGTCGACGCCGCCAAGCACGCCTCCGCGGGCCGCGTCACCGCCGTCGTCCCGCACTACGCCTACGCCCGCTCGGACAAGAAGGACGCCGGGCGCACCTCCATCGGCGGCCGCCTCGTCGCGGACCTGCTGGAGACCGCCGGCGCCGACCACGTGCTCGTCATGACGCTGCACTCCCCGCAGGTGCACGGGTTCTTCCGCGTCCCCGTCGACCACCTGCACGCGCTGAAGCAGCTCGCGACGCACTTCGAGGGCGAGGACCTGTCGAACGCCGTCGTCGTCTCCCCCGACCTGGGCAACGCCAAGCCCGCCGCCGCGTTCGCCCGGATGCTGGGCTGCGGCATCGCGACGGGCGCCAAGCAGCGCTTCCCCGACGACCGGGTCGTCATCGCGAACGTCATCGGCGACGTGACGGGCAAGGACGTCATCGTGCTGGACGACGAGATCGCCAAGGGCAGCACCGTCTTCGAGCTCACCGACCGGCTGCGGGAGCTGCGGGCGCGCAGCGTCCGCGTCGTGTGCACCCACGGCATCTTCGCCGGGGACGCCCTGGACCGGCTGCTCGCGCACCCCGACATCTCCGAGGTCGTCTGCACCGACACGGTGCCGCTGCGCGGCGGGCCGCGCGAGGGCCTGTCGGTGATCTCGGTGGCGCCCGCGCTGGCCGCGGCGATCCGGCACATCCACGCGGGCGAGTCGGTCAGCGCGCTGTTCGAGCACTGACCGGCCGCGGGCACCGGAGCCGGGTCGCAGGACACCGGTGACGCTCCGGGCCGCAGCACCGCAGGAGCCGTCAGCGGATCAGCCGCGCTTTCCCGGCTCCACGGTCACGGACGTCGCGGTCGTGCCGGTGTCGGGACGTCAGCTGGGTTCGCCTCGGGAGCCCACGTGGTGCCTGGTGCACGGAAATGCTGCGCCGTGGCCGACGAAGGCGGCCACCAGGTCCTGAGGGGTGTCGCCGACGTCGTCGGCGACGACCACTCGCCCCCTTCCACGCCCCGGGACGGCGCGCTCCGCACGATCGGGCGGGCACCAGGCGGGCCACGGGCTCACCGGCGCGGGCGACCACCACGCCCTCACCCCGCCCGACCGGCTCAGGCGGCCAGCTCCACCGGCAGCTCCCGCGCGTGCAGCACCACCATCGCGCTGACGGCCCGCGTCAGGCTCACGTACAGCCGCCGCAGCCCGGTCCGCGCGTCGGGCTCGCCGTCGACGATCGCGGCGGGCTCGACGACGACGACGCGGTCGAACTCCAGGCCCTTCACCAGCCCGGCCGGGACGAGGGAGACCCGCTGCTGGTGGACGTCGGGCTCGTCGAGCCGGGAGAAGCCCACGCCGGCCGCGGTGAGCGCGGCGGCGGTGGCCTCCACCGCGTCCGCGGCGACGACGACCCCGACGGACCCCGGCACGTCCAGCATCCCCGCGGTGACGGCGGCGGCGCGGGCGATCGGGTCGGCGACCCCGGCGACCTCCAGCAGCCCGGGGTCCTCGCGCACCGACCGGGGCACCGACAGGTCCGGGGCGATGGCCGGCAGGAGCCGGGCGGCGTAGTCGATGACCGCGGAGGGGACGCGGAAACCCCGGTCCAGGACCTCCAGGGACCCGCCGGGCTTGCCCAGGTGGCCCAGCACGTCGTCCCAGCTGCGCGCCGACCACGGCGTGGTGCCCTGGGCGATGTCCCCCAGGACGGTGGCGGCGCCGGTCGTGCAGCGGCGGCCGACGGCGCGCAGCTGCATGGCCGACAGGTCCTGCGCCTCGTCGAGCACGACGTGCGCGCGCGACGGCGTGCGCTGCAGCTGGTCGCGGACCTCGTCGAGCAGCACCGCGTCGGCCGCCGTCCACCGCGCCGCACCCGCCGTGCGCGGCGGGCTGGGCCACAGCAGCAGGTCGCGCTCGGCGTCGGTGAGCACGTCCGGCGAGCAGGCGGTGAGGAACTCCCGGTCCGACAGCAGCCGGTGCAGGACCTTCGCCGCGTCCTGGGCGGGCATGAGCGCCTTCACGGCCCGCTTCACCTCGGGGCTGCGGGCCACGGCGTCCTGCACGACGTCGTCCGGGGAGTCCCCGGCGGCCTCGAGCAGCTGCAGGACGGCGTGCGCGAGGCGCTGCGGCAGCAGGTTCCGCGCCGCCTCGTAGCGGACCCCGCGGGTGGTGAGCTCGTCGAGGACGTCCCGCACGACGTACCCGGGGACCCGCCAGCGCCGCGCGCCGCGCGTCACGACGACGGCACCGGACTCCAGGACCCGCGCGGGGTCCCCGACGGCGGACCAGACGGCGCGGCGGACGACCTCGGCCATCCGCCCGTCGCCCTTGAGGGTCGCGACGTCGGCGGGTTCGGTGCCGCGGACCCGCACCTCCTTCCGGCCCTCGACGGCGGCGGTGAGGAGCTCGTCGACGGTGCGCTGCTCGACCTCGACCTCGCCGAGGGCGGGCAGGACGGCGGAGATGTGCGACAGGAACGCCCGGTTGGGGCCGATGACGAGGACGCCCTGCCGGGTGAGGCGCTCGCGGTGGGCGTAGAGCAGCCACGCCGCGCGGTGCAGCCCGACGGCCGTCTTCCCGGTGCCCGGGGCCCCCTGCACGCACACGGTGGTCTGCGCGTCGGCGCGCACGAGGGCGTCCTGCTCGGGCTGGATGGTGGCGACGATGTCGCGCATCGGCCCGGACCGGGGGCGCTCGATCTCGCGGGCCAGGATGGCGCTGGAGGTGTCGGCCTCGTCGCGGTCGACGAGGTGCTCGTCCTCGTACGCGGTCAGCCGCCCCTCCTCGACCCCGAACCGGCGCCGCAGGACGACCCCGGCGCGGTCGTCGCGGGTGGCGCGGTAGAAGCCGCGGGAGACGTCGGCGCGCCAGTCGATGACGACGGGGTCACCGGCGGAGTCGGTGACGTGGCGGCGGCCGATGTGCAGCGACTGGCCGTCGTCGTGGTCGGTGCGGCCGAAGAACAGGGTGCTGGACGGGTCGTCGACGAGGCTGGCGGCGCGGCGGTGCAGCGTCCAGGCGAGGGCCTCGTCGGCGACGGCGTCGCCGCCGTCGGGGACGAGGGACAGGGTGTGCTCGCGCATGCGGGCGAGTTCGGCGCGGGCGTGGTCGAGGTGGGCCTGCTCGGCGGTCAGGACGTGGTCGGGTGCGGACACGGTTCCTCCGGGGTTTCGGCGGTCGATTCTGCCGGAACCGGTGCAGGACAACAACGTTGCGATCACCGGGCCACCCGCGGGACGATGTCCGCGGCGACGGCGCGCGAACTCCCGGGCGACGCGAACCGCTCAACGTACTCCCGGCGGTGAGGACCTGTCACCCCCTGCGCGTCGCCCCGGGGGAACCACCGGGCGGCACGGAGCGTCCCACCCTCCGTGACCGCACGCAGGACCGTCCGACGCAGCGCCCGAGCCGGTGCCGCCGCTCTCGCGGCGGTGGGCCTGGCCGTCCTCGGCGGCTGCGGCGACCAGCAGGCAGGAGGACCGGGCATGACCAGCAGCAGCAGCCCGTCGGGGTCGGTCTCGGCGAGCCCGGCGGACGGTGCGCTCACCGTGGTGGTGGACGACGGGAACGGCTCGACCCGCACCTGGCAGCTGACCTGCTCGGCCGGCGGCGCCGGCGGCGACCACCCCGACGCCGAGAACGCCTGCGCCGCCATCGCCGCCGCCCGCGACCCGTGGGCGCCCGTCCCGGCCGACATGGCCTGCACGATGGTCTACGGCGGTCCGCAGACGGCCACCGTCACCGGCACCTGGGGAGGCGTCGCCGTCGACGCCCGGTTCGCCCGGAACGACGGCTGCGAGATCGCCCGCTGGGACCGGCTCGCGCCCCTCCTGCAGCCCGGCACGCCCGTGAGCGCGTCCCGCGGCGCGGTCTGACGCGGAACCCGGGGGAACCCCGACCAATCCGCGCGGCCCGCGGCACCGAACACCCGGCGTCCGATCACGACGACGTGACACCACGCGTCGAACGCCGGCGTCGACGTGCGACGCCCCGAGCCGAAGGCCGCCCATGTTCAAGAAGGCACTGCTCGTCGACATGATCAACCGGAGTTCGGAGACCCCCGCGGACCGCAGGAACTTCCTGCGCGGCATGGGTCTGCTCTCCGCCGGCGCCGTCGGCGCCGGCCTGGTGGGGACCGCCGCGGCCGCCCCCGCCACCGCCGCCACCGCCGCCCCCAGCGAGGGCAGCGTGCTGAACTTCGCCCTGAACCTGGAGTACCTGGAGGCGGAGTTCTACTGCTACGCGGCCTACGGCCACGGCCTCGCGGACGCCCTCGCCACCGGGACGGGGCGACAGGGCGGTGTCACCGGCGGGCACCGGGTGCCGTTCAAGTCCAAGGCGATGCGCTACTACGCCGAGGAGATCGCCAACGACGAGATCGCCCACGTGAAGTTCCTGCGCAAGGCGCTGGGGAACGCGGCGGTCTCCCGCCCGGCCATCGACCTGCAGGACTCGTTCACCGCGGCGGCCGTCGCGGCGGGCGTCATCGAGCAGGGCCAGACGTTCGACCCGTTCTCCTCCGAGGCGTTCTTCCTGCTCGGCGCGTTCCTGTTCGAGGACGTCGGGGTCACCGCCTACAAGGGCGCCGCGCCGCTCATCTCCACCCCCGCCTACCTCGAGGCCGCCGCCGGGATCCTCGCCGTCGAGGCGTACCACTCGGGGATCGTGCGGACCCTGCTGTACGAGAACGGGCTGAGCGCGCCCACGAACCTCATCTCCGACGCCCGCGACGCCCTCGACGGTTCCGGTGCGGACAAGGACCAGGGCATCACCGTCGGCTCGGGCGGGCGGGCGAACCTCGTCGCCGCCGACGAGAACGCCATCGCGTTCAGCCGCAGCCCGCAGGAGGTCCTCAACATCGTCTACCTGACCCCGGGTTCCGGCGTCAGCAAGGGCGGGTTCTACCCCGCCGGTCTCAACGGCGAGATCGCCACCAGCTGAAACCCGGAGGAGAACACCGATGAAGAAGACGCTCGTCACCACCGCCGCCGCCGCCCTGCTCGTGGGGCTGGCGACCGCCCCCGCCCAGGCCGCACCGGGTTTCGCGTTCGACCAGCGCATCTCCGGTCCCGACCGCTTCGCCACGGCCGTCGCCGCCTCGAAGCTCCTCGAACCCGCCGACGGGAACGCCACCGACGTGGTCGTCGTCAACGGGTACGCCACCGTCGACGGCCTCACCGCCGCCTACCTCGCCGGGCTGAGGTCGGCGCCGATCCTCTACACCGACACCGGTGCGGTGCCCGCCGTGACGGCCGCGGAGATCGACCGCCTCGGCGTCAGCGACGTGTGGATCGTCGGCGGGACCGACCGGGTCCCGCAGGCCCAGCAGGACGCCTGGGCCGCGGCCGGCAAGACGGTGCACCGCATCGCCGGTGCCGACCGGTACCAGACGGCGGCGCTGGTCGCCACGGCCGACGAGTCCGGCGACGCCCCGGAGCAGGTGTTCATCGCCACCGGCACCGGCACCGCCGACGCGCTGGCGGCGGGACCGGTCGCGTGGGCGCGGAACTACCCGGTGCTGCTCACCGAGCCCGGGGCGGTCCCGGCGGCCACGGCCGACGCCCTCGCGAAGCTGGGGACGACGAACCGCGTCGTCCTCGGGAACGCCGTCACCGAGGCCGTCTACGGCCAGGTCGCCGCGACCCAGCGGCTGGCCGGGGCCGACCGCCAGGAGACGGCCGCGAAGATCGCCGACGACGCGATCGCGACGGAGAACTTCGACAGCCAGAGCGTCGCGCTGGTCGGCGGCACGGACGCCACGGCGGCCGACGCCCTGGCCGCGGCGCCCGTCGCGGGCGCCGGCGGGGTCCCGCTGCTGTTCACCGGTTTCGACGGCGGTCTCGGCGACCGCACCTCGGCGTACCTGACCGCCCACCGCGCCGACTACGTCGGCGCCGGCGACGGCTGGGTGTTCGGCGGGGAGCCGTCGGTCCCGCAGCGCACCGTGGACGCCGCCACCGCCCTGGTCCAGTGACCGGATGACCGGCTGACCGGGTGACCCGCGGGCCGCGTCCCTGACCGTCCGGTCAGGCGGCGTGGCCCGCCGGGGCGTCGCGCCGGGCCCGGTGCTCGTGCAGGTCCACGACCTGCGCGTGCTCACCGGCGGCCCGGGCGGCCTCGGCGCGGGCGGCGTCGAGCACCAGGTCGGTCGCGTCCCCGAAGCGGGCGCCACGCGGGGCGACGAGCAGGTGCTCGTCGCCCCTCCCCTCGCGCGCGGCCCGGCCCCCGGCGGCCGTGAGCAGGATCAGCACGGCGCCCACCAGACCCGTGAAGCCCACCACGATCCCCACCACGATGTCCATCTCGTCCCCCTCACCCGCTCCGCGAACCCGACTCCACGAGCATCGGGCCGGGCGGGGGTGGAGCGCATCGTGCCGGGGGGTGAACCCGGGCCTCATCCCGCGGGCGGAACCTCAGCCGGCGAAGTGGTCCCGGGCGACGACCGCGACGTCGGGGGCGTCGGTGAAGATCCCGTCGATGCCGGTCGCGAAGAGCTGCTGCGCGTAGTCCAGGACGTTCCCCCAGTCGGCCGGGTCGTCCCCGACGCGGAACTCCTCGGGCAGGAACTGGTTCTCCGGGCGCAGCGTGTACGGCACCACCTGCAGCCCGGCGGCGTGCGCGTCGTCCACCAGGTCGGTCGTCAGCTGCCCGAGGGCGGGGCCGATCTGGTTGACGTACCGGGCCAGGTCGCGCAGCGAGGACGGGATGAGCAGGTCGGCGTACTGGCGGGGGTCCCCGGCGGCGACGAGGTCGGCGGGCGCCCCCTCGGCCGAGGTGAGGAACACGGTGGGCGTGCGCAGCCCGTACCGGGTGCGCAGCTCGACCAGGTTGGTCAGCTCGAACGACTGCACCACGACGGGGGCGCCGGCGGAGTTCAGGCCGTGCGCGGCGAGGGTCGCGACGACGGACGCCTCGACGTCGAACCCGAGGGACCGGAAGTAGCTGGAGTGCTTGATCTCCGGGACGATCCCGACGGTCCGGCCCAGCTCGGCGGACAGCCGCTCGCGGGTCGCGAGCGCCTCGTCGAACGTGGGCACCTGCCACAGGCCGTCGAAGACCGTGTTGCGCCGGCGCAGCTCCGGCAGCCGCTCCACGGCCCGCAGGGTGCGCAGCTCGGCGAGGGTGAAGTCCTCGGTGAACCAGCCGTCGTACTCGACGTCGTCGATGACCTTGGTGGCGCGGCGGTCGGCGAACTCGGGGTGCTCGGCGACGTCCGTGGTCCCGGAGATCTCCGGCTCGTGCCGGCAGACCAGCACGCCGTCCTTGGTGGGGACCAGGTCGGGCTCGACGACCTCGGCGCCGATCCGGGCGGCGAGCTCCCAGGAGGCGACGGTGTGCTCGGGCCGGTAGGCGCTGGCGCCGCGGTGCCCGACGACGAACGGGGTGGGCCAGCCGTGGTCCCCGGAGGCCGCGGCGGCGGTGGCCGCGGCGACGGTGTCGGCGGAGGCGGAGGCCCGGGCGGGCGCCAGCGGCAGCGCGGCCAGCACACCGGCGCCGAGGCCGGTGGCGGTCAGCACCGTGCGGCGCGAGGGACGGAGGTCGACGGTGTCCTGGTTCACGTCCGCAGTGAACCGCTGGTCACGACCGCCCGTCGAGGAACGTCACAGCGAACACCTGGAGAACTCACTTCAGGAGCCGGGACAGCCGCCGGTCCGCGAGCGTCCGCCCACCCGTCTGGCACGTCGCGCAGTACTGCATCGACCGGTCGGCGAACGACACCTCCCGCACCACGTCCCCGCACTCCGGGCACGGCTGGCCGGTGCGGCCGTGCACGCGCATCCCGGCGCGCTTGGCGTCCTTCAGCTCCTTCGCGGGCTTGCCGCCGGCCGCGGCGACGGCCGCGCGCAGCGTCTCGCGCAGCGCCTCGTGCAGCCGCCGCACGTCCTCGTCGGGCAGCGCGCCGGCCAGCGCGTACGGCGACAGCTTCGCGACGTGCAGCACCTCGTCGGAGTAGGCGTTGCCGACGCCGGCCAGCACGGACTGCTCGCGCAGCAGCCCCTTGACCTGCTGGCGCGAGCCCGCCAGCAGCGCCCGGAACGCGTCGAGGTCGAAGGCGTCGTCCAGGGGGTCCGGGCCGAGGGAGGCGATCGCGGGGACCTGCGCGACGTCGCGGACGACGTGCACGGCGAGGCGCTTCTGGGTCCCGGCCTCGGTGAGGTCGAAACCGGGCGGGGCGCCGGGGTCGTCGTCGCCGTCGGGGGCGAACCGCACCCGCAGCGCCACCGGGTTCTTCCCCCCGGGCCGCAGCGGGGTCCTCGGCAGCGCGTCCGACCACCGCAGCCACCCGGCGCGCGACAGGTGGACCACCAGGTGCAGGCCGTCGACGTCGAGGTCGAGCCACTTGCCGTGCCGCGCGACCCCGGCGACGAGGAGGCCCTGCAGCGCGGTGGGGGGCGGGTCGAAGGTCTTCAGGACGTTCAGGGCGCCCACCTCGACCCCCGCGACGACGCGACCGACCGCGCGCTCGCGCAGGAACGCGGCGAGCCCTTCGACCTCGGGGAGCTCCGGCACGGGCCCCAGTCTGGATCACCCGGTGCTCCCGAACCACTTCTTCGGCCGTCCGAAAGGCAGTGCTGGAGCTGTCGCGGCCGGTCCCCGCCGTGGTCGCATGGTCCGCTCCCGCCCGCCCCACCCCGAGAGGAACCCGTGGACCTCACCGTCCTCGCGGCCAGCTTCCTGCCCATCCTGCTGCTGGAACTGCCCGACAAGACGTTCGTCGCGACGCTCGTGCTGGCGACCCGCTTCAAGCCCCTGACGGCGTGGGCGGGGGTGGCGCTGGCGTTCGCCGTGCAGTGCCTCATCGCCGTCGTGGCCGGCCGGTTGCTGGCGCAGCTGCCGGACCGGCCGGTCGCCGCGGCCGCCGCCGTCCTGTTCGCGGTGGGGGCGTTCACCCTCTTCCGGGGCGCGGCGAGGGCGAAGCAGGCCGAGGAGGAGGCCCTGGAGGAGTACCAGCAGAAGGTGAAGGGCGGGGCGTCGGGCTGGCGCGCCGTGCTGGCCTGCTTCGGGGTGGTCTTCCTGGCCGAGTGGGGTGACCTGTCGCAGCTGTTCACCGCGGGCCTGGCGGCCCGGTACGACGACCCGGTGTCGGTGTTCGCGGGGGCGTGGGCGGCGCTGCTGGTGGTGTCCGGGCTGGCGGCGGCCGCCGGGGCGACGATCGTGCGCAAGCTCAGCGTGGCGGCGGTGAGCCGCATCGGCGGGGTCGTGTGCGCGGTGCTGGCGGTCCTCACGGCCCTGGAGGCGGCCGGTCTCGACCTGCCCGTGTGAGGCCCGGGACCGGGCGCGGGGCGGGCGCGTGCGGACAACCGGGGGACCGAGTGATTGACTGTGCGTCACGCATTGATGACTGTGCTGACATGCGCGATGGTGGGGACGCCGTGGAGAGGCCGCGGCGGGCTGGTGCGGGGGAGGTCGAGGACCGTTGTTCCAGGTGGTCCTCCCACCCAGCCCCCGCTCGGTGGGGGTCGCGCGCTGGCTCATCGCCGAGTGGTGCGCCCCCTGGGTGGCCTCCGCCGAGATCCTCGAGGACACCGTCGAGGCGGCGCTGCTGCTGGCCAGCGAGGTCGTCACGAACGCCGTCGTCCACGGCGACGGGATGGTGCAGCTCGCCGTCAGCCGCGTCAACGGCGCCTCCCTGCGGGTCGAAGTCTCCGACGACGGCGGCGGGATGCCGCTGGTCGGCGCCCAGCGCGCCGACGCCGAGAGCGGCCGCGGGATGGCGATGGTGGAGCTGATGTCCACCCGCTGGGGCACCGACCTCGCCGTCGGGCCCCTCGGCAAGACCGTCTGGTTCGAGCTGTCGAACGACTCCGTCCAGGCCTAGGTGTACTGACCACTGAGGTTGGTGACGCGGGAGGCGGGCGGTAGCCCGCCGAGGGCGGTGTGGTGGCGGTGATGGTTGTAGACGTGCAGCCAGCCGGGCAAGGCCTGGCGGCGTTCAGTCTCTGAGGC
>NZ_JBJLSJ010000056.1:0-21832 GCF_050871975.1 Kineococcus rugosus
CCCCCGCCCCCCGCCCCCCCCCCCCCCCCCCCCCCCCCCCCCCCCCCCCCCCCCCCCCCCCCCCCCCCCCCCCCCCCCCCCCCCCCCCCCCCCCCCCCCCCCCCCCCCCCCCCCCCCGCCGTTCCAGCAGGAGCCGGTGGATCTGCTCCCCGGCGCCCACGTCGACGCCCTGGGTGGGTTGCTCCACGACGAGGAGGTCGGCGTCGTGCTCCAGCTCGCGGGCCATGACGACCTTCTGCGCGTTGCCGCCGGACAGGGAGCCGACGGGGGCGTCGACCCCGGCGGTGCGGATGCCGAGGCGGCGCACGGCGTCGGCGGCGCGGGAGCGCACGACGCCGGGGCGCAGCCAGCCCCGGCGGGCCCGCGGGGCGGAGCGGTGGTGGCCCAGGGCGAGGTTCTCCGCGACGCTCATCGTCGCGGCGGTGCCCTGACCGGGCCGGTCCTCGGGGACGTACGCGACGCCCCGGCGGCGCCGGGCGCGCACGTCGAGCCCGTCGAGGGTCTCGCCGCGCAGCCGCACGGTGCCGGAGTCCTGGCGCCGCAGGCCGACGGTGCACTCCACGAGCTCGCGCTGGCCGTTGCCCGAGACGCCGGCGACGCCGACGACCTCACCGGCGTGGACGGTCAGGGAGACGCCCCGGACGCCGGGCCCGGAGGCGTCGGGGGCGACGCGCAGGTCCTGCACCTGCAGGACCGGTTCGCCGGCGGCGCCGTCGCGGGGGTTGCGCGCCGGCACCAGCCCGCGGCCGATCATGGCGGTGACGAGGTCGGCGCCGGAGGTGCCCGCCGTGGCGAACCGGCCGGTGACGCGGCCGTCGCGCAGGACCGTGACGGTGTCGGACAGGGCGAGGACCTCCTGGACCTTGTGGGTGACGATGACGACGGCGGTCCCGGCGGCGGCCATCGTCCGCAGCACGGCGAACAGGGAGTCGACCTCCCCGGGCGTCAGCACGGCGGTCGGCTCGTCGAGGATGAGGACGTCCGCCTCGCGGTGCAGCGCCTTGAGGATCTCCACGCGCTGGCGGACCCCCAGCGGCAGGGAGCCGACGCGGGCGCGGGGGTCGACGTCGAGGCCGAAGCGGGCCCCGAGCTCCTCGACCCGGCGCACGGCCGCGGCGGTGTCCAGCAGCCCCCGGCGGCGCGGCTCGGCCCGGTAGACGACGTTCTCGGCCACGGTCAGGGGCTCGAACAGCTTGAAGTGCTGGTGGACCATGCCCAGCCCGTGGCCGATGGCGTCCAGCGGTGAGCGCAGCTCCACGGGCCGACCGTGGCGGGCGACGGTCCCGCGGTCGGGGCGGTGCAGGCCGTAGAGCATCGACATGAGCGTCGACTTGCCGGCGCCGTTCTCCCCGACGACGGCGTGGACGCTGCCCACCTCCACGGCGAGGTCCACGTCGTCGACGGCCAGCACCGCCCCGAAGCGCTTGCTGACTCCCCGCAGCTCGACCGCGGGCGGGCGCGCGGTCATCCCCGGGCGGGGTCGGCGACGACGACGGTCCCGTCGACGATCTGCTGCGCGACCTCCTGCACCTTCGCGACGACGTCGGGGCGGTCGGCGACGAGGCAGCCGGAGGTGGCGACGTCGTCGGCGAGGGCGGTCACCCCGACCCCGCCCTCCTTCAGCCCGTACACCTGGTTGCCGCCGGTGTCGCCGGACAGGACGGCCTGGACGGCGTCGGCGAGCGCGACGTCGACGTTCTTCAGGACGTTGTCGACGACGTGGCCGGCGGCGTCGGCGCACTGGTTGGTGTCGACGCCGTAGGTGGCGAAGGCGCCCGTGGCGGCGACCTGGAAGGTCCCGACGTTGCTGCCGGAGGCGGCCGCGACGACCTGGTCGGCGCCGCCGTCGGCGAGCACCTGCGCCTGGGCCGCACCGCGGGCGGGGTCGCCGAACGGGTTGTCGCCGCCGACGAACAGCGCGGTGCTGGTGACGTCGGGGCGCACGCTGGCGGCGCCGGCCGCGAAGGGGTCCACCCAGCGGCGGATGAAGGGGGTGTCGAGCGCGGCGACGGAACCGATCTTCCCGGTCCGCGTCAGCATCCCGGCCTCGACCCCGGCGAGGTAGGCGGCCTCGTGCTCGCGGAACGAGGCGCACGTCACGTTCGCGGGCTGCGGGTCGGGGCAGGAGTCGACGAGCAGGAACTGCTGGTCGGGGTTGTCCACGGGGACGGTCGCGAAGACGTCCTGCAGGGAGAACGACAGGCCGACCACGACGGCGGGTTCGGCCCGCACGGCCGCTTCGACGTTCTGCTGGATGGAGGTGGGGTCGCTGCTCTCGAACACCTTCACCTCCAGGCCCTCCTCCTGCGCGACCTTCTTCGCCCCGTCCACGGCGAGCTGGAGGAAGTTGTTGCCGCCCACCGGGTTGGGCGTCACGACGATGAGCTGGCGGGCGCTGTCGCCGGAGGCCTGCGCGTCCGACCCGGAGCCGCCGGAGTCCGCGCACGAGGCCAGCAGCAGGCAGGTCGAGGCGAGGGCGAGCAGGGTGGGACCGAACGGGCGCGAGGGCATGGGGGGTTTCCTGTCCGTCGTCGGGGGGTGGCGCGAGGTTACACGCCGGCCTCCCGGCCGCCGGCCGCGCCGCGCTCAGCCGACGTCGACGGCGCCGGGCACCAGCGACCCGGACACCAGGACGCCGTCGTCGACGACCCGCAGGTCCTGCAGCCGCACCTGCGCGGGCACGCCTTCCAGCGGGATCGACCAGTCGCCGAACCCGGCGAGCTCCAGCAGGCTCTGCGCCCGGCGCAGCGGGACCTGCGCCCCGGCCAGTTCCGCGCTGACCGGTTCGAGGCGGACCGCGGCGCCGTCGAGCACGGGACGGCCCGTGACCGCGAGGTCGAGGGAGGCGGTGAACACCCGCACGCGGGCGGCGGCGCGCACGGCGTCGCCCGAGCGCGTCAGCCGCACCGGCAGGTCGCCGGGGACCCGGGCGGCGAGCTCGTCGAACGGGACCAGCGCCCGCACGGTCCCGGCGCCGAGGTCGACGGTGCCGCCGCGGCCCGCGAGCACCCCGGCCGGCACGTCCACCTCCGACAGGCGCACCCGCAGGTCCCGCGCCGTGACCGAGGTGGTCGGGAACCGGTCCGCGGTGATCGTCACGTCGTCGAAGCGCCCCCGGGCGGCCTGCCACAGGAACGAGCCCCCGGCCACCTCGACCCGCGGGTCGGCGTCGAGGCCGTACTCGCGGCGGACCTCCTGCGCCACCCGCCCGGTCGCCCAGGTGCGGGCCCCCAGGTCGGCGGCGACCGCGATGACCGCGAGCGCGAGGACGGTGACGACCAGCGGGAGCAGGCGGGGGCGACGCGACACGCCCCCCACTGTCGCAGGGGGCGGGGGCGGTTCAGGCGAGCAGTTCGGCCGCGGCGGCCGGGTCGAGGCCGCGGAAGGCGTGGACGGCGACGACGCGGCAGCGGGCGAGGCGGCGCAGCACCGCCACCCGGGCCGGGTCCGCGCCCGCCCCGGTGCCCGCCGTCCCCGCCCAGACCCCGGCCTCGGCGGCCGCGGCGGCGGCGCGGTGCCCGCGGGCGGCGGCGAGGTCGAGGTGGGCGAGCAGGTTCGCGACGTCCAGCGCCGGGTCGGCCAGCGCGGCGGTGTCCACGTCGAGCAGCGTGAGGCGCCCGCCGAGCAGCACCTGGCCGTCGTGCAGGTCGCGGTGCGCGGGCACCAGGGGGCGCGGCGGCAGGCGCCGCACCGCGCGGACGGCGTCGCGCGCGACGGCGGCCAGCGCGGGGGGCGCGACCGCGAAGGCCGTGGCGTCGCCCACCCACCGCTGCAGGGTGGCGACCTCGGCGGCCAGGTCGTGCACGGGCAGCCCGGGGGCGCTCGCGGCGGCGAGCGCCGCCGCGGCCCGCGCGGTGCGTTCCCCGGCGACCCGGTTCGCCTGCGCCGCACCGGTGGCCAGGACGGTGGTGAGGTCGGGGCCGGGGGCGGCGCGCAGGTGCAGGACGCCGGGGGCGGCGCCGAGGACCTCCACGAGGTCGGGGGCGCCGGGCACGTCGCGCAGCGCCCGGCCCAGCTCGGCGTGCCGGGCCAGGGCGGTCCCGGTGGCCCGCGCGGAGGCGAGCTTCACGTAGCCGTCCGGGCGGCGCAGCACGGCCCGCTTGCCGAACCGGTGGGCGATCAGCTCCCCGCCGAACCCGGCGGGGTCGGGCAGCCGGGGGTCGCGGGGGCGGACCCGGACGGGGGCGCCGGGGCCGTCCGCGGTGCCCGCGACGACCCGTCCGCCGGCGCGGCCCTCCAGGACGAGCCCGGCCGCGGGGTCCCCCGGGCGCCGCGGCCACACCCGCCGCCACGTCACGGCGCTCACGCTCCCACCGCCGCGTCGACCGCCACGTCGACCGCCACGGCGGCCCGCTGCACCAGCGCCCGGGTCGCGGCCGCCCACCCGGGCCGCCGCCGCCGGAACGGCTCGGGGGCCCGCAGCAGCGTGGCGGCCGCGACCAGCACCGCGGGGGCCGTCGCGGGCGGGCGGGCGCCGGCGGTGCCGGTGGCGGTGAGGGCCGCCTCCCAGCAGGCCAGGTCCCAGCCGCGCGGGGCGCGGCAGGCCCGGTCGACGTCCAGGACGGTCCAGTCGCCGTCGTGGTGCAGCAGCTGGTCCGGGGACAGGTCGCCGTGCGCGAACACCGCCGGGGTCAGGGCCGGGTCGCCGGCCGCGACGGCCCACCAGCGGGACGCGGTGCGGTGCAGCAGGTCGGTGAACCCCTCGTCGAGGGCGGGGGTCCCGGCGACGGCACGCCGCACGGCGCCGCGCAGGTCCGCGGGGCCCAGGTCGGGCAGGCCGGTGGGGTCGGCGTGCGCCCAGCGGCCGGCGAGGTCGGCCACGGCGGCGGTGTCGCCGGCCGTGGCGGCCCGCCCCGGCCGCCACGGCGCGCGCACCACGTGCGGGCCGTCGGTGCGCGCCGGGGGCACCCGGACCCCGACGGCGCCCAGCGCCCGCCCGGCCCGCAGGCTGCGCGCGGCGGTGCCGGGGTCGGCGTGGACCTTCGTCACCGTCGCGCCGCCGGCGGTGCGCAGCACGGCCCGGCGCGCCGGGTTGTGCGCGACCGTCCGGGCCCGCGCGGCGAGGGCCCGCACCGCGGGCAGCGCCCGGTCGCAGGCCGCGGGCACCAGCACCAGCCGCAGGCCGTCCTCGACCAGGACCGGTGCCCCGGCCGCCGCGCGCAGGTCCTTGCCGGCCTTGCGCCACGACGACGGCGAGTGCGCCGCCAGCAGCCACCACGGCCCGCCGTCGCCGGGGTCGACGGCAGCGCGCAACGACGTGGACGGCTTGTGCCGCAACCGGTCCACCCGGGCCTGCGGCAGTCCGCTCCAGGCCCGCAGGAGTCCGGGGTCCAGGACGGTCGCCAGGCCCGGCAGGTCCGGTTCGGCCCGCACGAGGTGGGCGTCGTACCGCGCCTGCGCGTCCCGGTCCGCGGGCAGGTCCAGCTCCGGGTCGTTCACCGCAGCGCCCCTTCCGGTCGTCGCGCGCGGACGGTGCGGAACGTCCCGTCGCGCAGCTCCACCACCCGGTCGCACCGGTTCAGCAGGGAGGCGTCGTGCGTCACGAGGATCGTCGTGCGCCCGGCGGCCAGCCGCTCCAGGGCGTCCAGGACGACCCCCGCCGACGCCTCGTCCAGCCCCGTGGTGGGTTCGTCGAGCAGCAGCAGCCCGGGGTCGCGCAGCAGGGCGCGGGCGATCGCCAGCCGCTGCCGCTGCCCGCCGGACAGGGAGCTGCCGCGCTCGGCGACGACCGTGTCGTACCCCTGCGGCAGCGCCGCGACGAACTCGTGCGCGCCGGCCTGCCGCACGGCCCGCTCGACGGCGGCGTCGTCGGCACCCGGCCGCCCCAGCCGCACGTTCTCGCGCACGGTCCCGGCGAACAGCACCGGTTCCTGCAGCACGACCGCGACGTGGTCGCGGACGTCCTTGCGGCGCAACGTGGTCAGGTCGTGCCCGTCGAGCAGGACGCGGCCGCCGCACGGGTCGAGCAGCCGCAGCAGCACGTGCAGGGTCGTCGACTTGCCCGACCCGCTGGGGCCCACGACCGCGACCCGCTCCCCCGGGTGCACGACGAGGTCGGCCCCGTCCAGGACCGCGACGCCGGGGGTGCGCTCGACGCGGACCCCCTCGAAGCGCACCGACCCGCGCAGCCGCCGCAGGCCGCAGGCCCCGGGGGTCTCCGGCAGCGCCTCGGCCCGCCGCAGGCAGTCCACGACCCGTTCCCCCGACGCGGCGGCGCGCGCGATGCGCCCGGTGTGCTTGGCCAGGTCGCGCACGGGCCGGAACGCGGCCTTGAGGTAGGTGAGGAACACGACGAGCTCGCCGACGCTGAGGGCGCCGCGGCTGACGCGCCAGGCCCCCACGACGAGCACCACGGCCGTCGCGACCCCCACCAGCACGTCGACGCGGCGTTCCAGGCCGGCCGCGAGGCGGCGGGCCAGCACGCCCTCGCGCAGGCTCGGCTCGTTGGCCGCCGCGAACGTGCGGACCTGCTGCTCCTGCAGGTCGTAGGCCTGCACGAGGCCGATCCCGGCGAACGCCTCGGTGGCGTCGGCGGCCAGCGCCCCCTCGCGGCGCCGCTGCTGCCGGCTCGCCGCGGTGATCCGCCGCCCGCTGCGGCGGCCGGTGAGCAGCAGCAGCGGCGCGACGGCCACGACGGCCAGCGCCAGCAGCGGGTCCAGGACGACCATGACGACGGCCATCGCGGCGAACGTCACGAGGCTGCCCACCAGCGGCAGCCCGGCGGTGATCGCGGCCTCCTGCACCCGGCCGACGTCGGAGACGACGCGGGTGACGAGGTCCCCGGCGCGGGAGGTGGCGTGGAAGCCGGGGGCGGCGTGCAGGAGCCGGGAGTGGACCTCCGCGCGCAGCGACGTCGTGGTCCGCGACCCGACGATCGCGAACGCGACGCTGGTCAGGTACGCGCAGACGGCGCGCCCCAGGGCCAGGACGACGACGGCGACCCCGGCCAGGACCAGGACCCGCCAGGTGCTCGTCCCCGCGCCGGGAGCTCCGGCGGCGACCGGGACGACGTGGTCGATGACGACCTTCAGCGGCCACGGCTCGGCCAGCCGGAACGCGACCTCCCCCAGCAGGGCCAGCAGCCCCCCGGCGGCGACCGGGCGCGACCCGCGGGTGTGCGGGGCCACCAGGGACACGGTGCGCCGCAGCGCACCCGGGCCGCCGCTCACGCCGCCACCGCGCCCAGCCCGGCCAGCGACCGGTCCACGACGCGGGCCCAGGTGCCCCGCTCGCACACCGCCCGCCGGCCCGCGGCGGCCAGGTCCCGCCGCAGGCCCGGCGAGGCGTGCAGCCGGTGCAGCGCCGCGGTCAGCGCGCCGGGGTCCCCGGCCGGGACGAGCAGCAGCTCGGTGCCGTCGCGGTAGGTGGTGGCCAGGTCCCCCACGGCGGCGGCCACCGTCGCGACCCCGGCCGCCAGGTACTCGGCGACCTTCAGCGGCGAGAAGTACCGCGCGCCCACCGGGTACGGCGCCACGGCGACGTCGGCCCCGGCCAGCAGCCCCGGCACGGCGGCCGGGTCGACCGCCCCGGGCGCGCCGACCGCGACGCCGAGCTGCGCGGCGCGGTCCAGGACCGCGGCCCGCCGCGGCCCGTCCCCCACGAGCAGCAGCTCGACCTCCCCGCGCGCACCGGCCCCCGGCAGCGCGCCGACGGCCTCCACGAGCAGCTCCACGCCGTGCCAGGGCCGGAACCCCCCGACGAACGCGACCCGCAGCCGCCCGTCCGGGGTGCGCGGGCGCGGGACGAACCGGTCGGTGTCGACGCCGTTGGGGACGACGAGGACGTCCGGCGCCGGCGCGGTCGCCCGCACCCAGCCGGCGACGGCGGAGCTGACGGCCACGACCCGCCCGGCCGCGGTCAGGGCCCGGCGGGTCCGGTCGTCGGCGCCCGCGACGTCGTCGAGCCCGCGGTGCTCGCGCTGCTCCAGCGGCAGCGGCGCGTTGACCTCCAGGACCGAGGGGACGCCGAGGCGGCGGGCGCTCTCCTGGGCCGCGCAGCCGAACAGCGCGTACCGCTCGTACAGCAGGGCGCCGGGGGCACCGGCGAGCAGGCCGGCGACGACCCGCCCGAGCCGTCCGTCGGCCTCGACGAGGTCGGCCTCGCGCCGGGCGCGGCCGGTGGCCGCGGGCAGCGCGACGGGGTGGACGGTGACGGCGGCCAGGTCCGGCGGGGGCGTCCCGCCGGGCCGCGTGGTCACCACGTGGACGTCGTGGCCGGCGCCGAGCAGGACCCGCAGCACCTCCTGCGCGTGCACCGAGCACCCCTTGCCGCCGAACACGGGGACCCCCGGGTCGAGGCTGGCGAACACGACGCGCATCAGCGCACCCCCACCGGTGCGTCGCAGCCCACCGCGCGGGTGAGCTCCCGCAGCCGCGCGGCCTGGACCCGCACGTCGAAGAACTGCTCGACGCGGGCCCGGGCCGCCCGGGCGTGGGCCCGGCCCAGCTCGGGGTCGTCCAGGACCCGCCGCAGCGCGCCCGCGAGCGCCCGCGGGTCGCGCGGCGGCACGAGGGTGCCGGTGATGCCGTCGAGCACCGCCTCGGGGATCCCGGTGACGGCCGTGGTCACCACGGGCGTCCCGAGCGCCATCGCCTCCAGCAGCACCGTCGGCAGCCCGTCGCGGTCCCCGTCCGCGGCGACGACGCAGGGCGCGGCGAACGCGGCGGCGCGGTGCAGCAGGGCCACCACGTCGTGCTGGGGCAGCGGGCCGGTGAACTCCACCGCGTCCCCGAGCCCGGCGGCGCGGGCGCGCAGCTCGCCGTCGAGGCGGCCCGCCCCGACGAGCACCAGCCGCACGGGGTCGCCCGCGGCGCGCAGGACCCGCACGGCGTCCAGGAGGTCGGCGAAGCCCTTCTTCTCCACGAACCGGCCGACGGCGGCCACGAGGCGCTCGCGGCCCACGGGCGCCCGGTAGGGCAGCTCGCCGAGGTCGAGGCCGTTGTGGACGCGCACGACCCGGGCGGTGGGGTGGTGGGCGGCGAGGTGGCGCACGTTGTGGTCGCTGACGGTCACGACGGCCGCGGCGTCGGCCAGGACCCGCGCCGGGACGGCCGGGTCGGGGACCGGGACGTAGATGTCCTTGGCGTGCGCGGTGACGGTGTAGCCGATGCCGAGCAGCCGCGCGGCCAGCCGGGTCGTGCGGCCCGGCAGCGTCGCGAAGTGCGCGTGCAGGTGCCCGACCCGCTCCTCGTGGGCCCACAGCGCGACCCCGACGGCCTGGGCGGCGACGTCGACGTCCTCGGCGAGCAGCTCGGGCAGGGTCGCGGTGAACCCGGGCAGCGCGGCGGCGCGGCCCAGCAGCGGCCACAGCGCCTGGCTGGAGCGGCCCGCGCCCTCCCCGATCCAGGTGACGGGGGCCTGGACGCCGGCGAGCAGAGCGTGGAACCGGGGGTCGGTGGGCGCGCGCAGGCTGGCGACGGCGATCCGCTCGCCCTGGGCCTCGCGGGCGGCGATCTCGCGGACGACGAACGTCTCGGAGAAGCGCGGGTACATCTTCACGACGTACCCCGTGGTGGGTCCGGTGGTGGGTCCGGTGGTGGGTTCAGCTCGCACGGCGTGCCTCCGTCGGGTCGGTGGGGGTCTGGAGGAGTTCGCGGCCCAGGCGCTGCACGGCACCCAGCCCGTCGAGGTCGCAGCGCCCGCGGGCGCCGGCGTGGTCGAGGTCGCCGCCGACGGCGCGCGCGATCCAGCGGGCCAGGTCGGCCGGGCCGGGGTCGCGGGCGTGGTCGAGCAGCCCGCGGCGGGACATGGCCCGGGCGCGGACGAGCTGCTCGCGGCGGGGCCGGCAGCGGGGCACGACGAGGGCGGGGGTGCCGGTGGCCAGGACCTCGGCGACGGTGTTGTACCCGCCCATGCAGACGACGGCGTCGGCCTGCGCGGCCCAGTCGGGGAAGGCGTCGGTGAAGGCGACGACGTCGAGGTCGTCGCGGGTGGCGGCGGCGCGGTCCAGCTCGGCCCGCACGTCGGGCCGGGCGAACGGGCCGGGCAGCAGCACCAGCCGCGTCCGGGCGGGCAGCTCGGTGGCCAGCAGGGTGCGGGTCAGCCCGGCGCCGTCGACCCCGCCGCCGACGGCGGCCAGCACGGTGCGGGTGGAGGGGCCGCGGGGGGCGGGGAGGTGGGCGCCGGGGGCGCCGGTGCCCCGGCCGGCGGCGAGGTAGCCGGTGAAGCGGGTGCGCCGGGCCAGGTGCGGGGGCAGCGCCAGGTCGCGGCGCAGGTCGTGGACGCCGGGGTCGCCGTAGACCCACACCTCGTCGTACCAGCGGTCCAGCGCCTCGTCGCCGCGGTCGCGGCGCCACTGCGCGCGGGTGGCGGCGGGCCCGTCGAGGACGTCGCGCAGGCCCAGGACGGTGCGGGTGCGGCCGGTGCGGCGCAGCGCCCCCAGCGCGGCCTCCAGCTCGCCGCCGAAACCGCGCGGGACCTTGTCGACGACCAGCAGGTCCGGTTCCCACGCGGTGAGGGCGCCGGTGAGGGTCGCGGCCCGCACCCCGACGACGGTCTCCAGCGGGACGTCCAGGGCGCCGGCGGCGTACCCGCCGTCGGCGTCCTTGCGCACCGAGGGCAGCACCAGGGTGTCCACGCCGGCCGGGGCCGGGAAGCGCTGCGCGGCGGGGGAACCGGTGAGGACGAGGACGTCGGGGGCGGCCGGCCCGGAGCGCAGCGCGGCGGCGAGGGCCAGGTTGCGGCGCAGGTGCCCGAGGCCGCAGGTGTCGTGGCCGTACAGGGCGACGCGGGGGCGTCGGGGCGGGGAGGGGGTCACGGTGGCTCCTCGGTCGGTGAACTCCGGGTGACTGCCGGGGAACGCCGACGCTAAGGACGCAGCGTGAGGGGACCGTGAGCCGATCGTGAGAGGGTTCTCACCCGCCGCTCATGACCGCGGCCCCGGCCGGCGGTGACACTGGGGCCGTGCGAACTCCTGTGGCCGTGGGCCTGCTCGGCGTCGGCGCCGTGGGCGTCCTGTCCCTCGGGTTGTCGATGGCGTGGGCCGACGAGCCCGGCCCGGACTCCGGCGGGCCGGTGGTGGCCTCCGCCCCCGCCGCGTCCTCCCCCGGGTCCTCCCCCGCGTCCTCCGCCGACGTCGGGTCCCCCGTCGCGCCTCCGCCCGCGTCGGCGGACCCGGCCGTCCCGACCGTGGCCCCGCCGCCCGCCCCGGCCCCGCCCGCCGCTCCCCCGCCGGCCGCCGGTGCCGGTGCCGTCGTGGACGTCCCGCCCGCCGGGGCCGTCCAGCTCGGCGGCTCGGGGAACTCGGACGACGACGACTCCGACTCCGACGACGGTGGGGACGACGGCGGGGACGACGACTCCGACGACAGCGGCGACGACAGCGGCGACGACAGCGGCGACGACAGCGGCGACGACGACGAGTGATCCGCCCGCACCGTCCCCGCCCGCACCGTCCCCGCCTGCTGCGCACGGTCCGCGCCAAGGTCCTCACCGCGGTCCTCGCCGCCGCCGGCCTGGGCCTGGCCCTGACCGGCGCCGTCTCGGTCGTGGTGCAGCGCGGCACGACCGACGAACGGGTCGACGCCTCGATCGGCCAGGAGATCGAGGAGCTGCGCGCCTTCGCCGCCGCCGGGGTCGACCCGCGGACCGGGCGCCCCTTCACCTCCGTCGCCGACCTGCTGCGCGCCAAGATCGAGAGCGACGTCTCCGACGAGCACGAGACGGCGCTGGGCATCGTCGTCGGCGGCCCCACGTACGCCTCCGCGGTCCGCCCGTTCGACCTGAACACCCCCGAGGTCCGCGCCGTCGCCGCCCGGCTGACCCCCGCGTCCCCGGTGGCGACCACGACGGTGACGACCGCCGAGGGCCGGGTCGTCCTGAGCGCGGTCCCGGTCACGGTGGCGCCCGCCGACCCCGCGCAGCCGGCGCACGGCGTCTACGTCGTGGGCCACGAGCTGGTCCCCGAGTACGCCGTCGTGGAGGACAACACCCGCAACTTCGCGGTCACCGCGGTCGGGGCGCTGCTGCTGGTCGCGGCCGTCGGGTACCTGGTGATCGTGCGGCTGCTGCGCCCGCTGGACCACCTGCACGCGGCCGCCACCGGGGTCGGCGCCGACGACCTGTCCCACCGCGTCCCCGTCCACGGCGACGACGACGTCGCCGACCTCGCCCGGGGTTTCAACGGGATGCTGGAACGCCTGGAGAACTCCTTCGAGACCCAGCGGCAGTTCCTCGACGACGCCGGGCACGAGCTGCGGACCCCGCTGACGATCGTGCAGGGCCACCTGGAGCTGCTGGACACCACCGACCCCGCCGACGTCGAGGAGACCCGCGCCCTGGTGCTCGACGAGCTGGCCCGCATGACCCGCCTCGTCGACGACCTCACCCTGCTCGCCAAGGCCCGCCAGCCGGACTTCGTGCGGCTGGCGCCGCTGGAGGCCGGGCGGCTGCTGGACGACGTGTTCGACAAGGTCGTCCCGCTGGGCGCGCGGCGCTGGCGCATCGACGGGCGCGCCGAGGCGACCGTCCTGGGCGACTCCCAGCGGCTCACCCAGGCCCTGCTGCAACTGGTGTCGAACGCCGTGAAGTTCACCCGCGACGGGGACCTGGTGGCGCTGGGCGGTTCGGTCGACGGGACCCACCTGCGGTTCCACGTGCGCGACGACGGCCCCGGGATCGACCCGGGCGACCTGGAGCGCATCTTCGAGCGCTTCGGCCGGGCCGCCACCGGCCGCGGGGTCGAGGGGTCCGGGCTGGGCCTGTCGATCGTCACCGCGATCGCCGAGGCGCACGGCGGCCGCGTCGAGGTCCGCTCCACCCCCGGCGTCGGCTCCACGTTCACCGTCGTGCTGCCGCTGCACCCCGCCGGGGCCCCCGGGGCCGCCGAGCCCCCCGGGCCCGCCGCGCCCGCGGCGACCCGCCCCGTGCCCGTCGGCCCCCAGGGAGAACCGTGACCAGCATCTTGATCGCCGAGGACGAGGCCCGCATCGCGGCGTTCGTCGAGAAGGGCCTGCGGGCCAGCGGCTACGCGACGACCATCGCCACCGACGGCCGGACCGCGCTGGACCTGGCCACCACCGGCCTGTTCGACCTGCTCGTCCTGGACATCGGCCTGCCCGGCCTCGACGGGTTCTCCGTGCTGCGCCGCTTGCGGGCCGACAAGCACACGCTGCCGGTCGTCATCCTCACCGCCCGCGACGCCGTCGACGACACCGTCGCGGGGCTGGAGGGCGGCGCCGACGACTACGTCACCAAGCCGTTCCGGTTCGCCGAGCTGCTGGCGCGGATCCGGCTGCGCCTGCGCGACGACCGCGCCAGCGAGGTCACGGTGCTGAGCGCCGGGGAGCTCCAGCTGGACCTGCTGACCCGCACCGCGGCCGTCGCGGGCCGCTCCGTGGCGCTGTCCAGCCGCGAGTTCTCCCTCGCCGAGGCGTTCCTGCGCCACCCCGGCCAGGTCCTGTCCCGCGAGCAGCTGCTCAGCTCGGTGTGGGGGTACGACTTCGACCCCGGCTCCAACGTCGTCGACGTGTACGTCCGGTACCTGCGCAGGAAGCTCGGCGTCGGCCGCTTCGAGACGGTCCGCGGCATGGGCTACCGGCTCGTCAGCGCGGGCTGAGCGCGCGGCACCGGGTCGGGGAAGCTCTGGGGGGCCGCCGTGGTTGGGGGGAGCATGAGCACTCAGGCCATGACCCTGGAGACGCACGACGACACCGTGAAGGACGGCATCGTCCTCATCGACTTCTGGGCCGACTGGTGCGGCCCGTGCAAGCAGTTCGCCCCCGTGTTCGAGCAGGCCTCCGCCAAGCACGAGGACATCACCTTCACCAAGGTGGACACCGAGGACCAGCAGCAGCTCGCGGCCCGCTACGGGATCACCTCGATCCCCACGCTGGTGGCCTACCGCGACGGCATCCCCGTCTTCGGCCAGCCCGGCGCCCTGCCCGGCCCGGCTCTGGAGCAGCTCATCGAGCAGGTCCGCGCCCTGGACATGGACCAGGTGAAGGAGCAGTACGCGCAGGCGCTGGCGGCCGAGCAGGCCAAGCAGCAGGCCCAGCAGGAGCAGGCGGCGCCGCAGCGCCAGGGCGTGCGCGCCGGGACCGACCCCGCCGCGTTCTGACCCCTCACCGCTGACCCGCCGCTGAGCCCCCGTCCGCTGGACGGGGGCTCGGGCGCGTCCGGGGAGACACCGGGGCGCGCGCGGTGATTCGATGAGGCCGCTGCCGATCCCGGAGTCGCTCGTGGACGACCTGTCCCCCGCTCCGCCGCCGGCCATGGGCGCCGTCTTCGACGCCCTGCCGACGGCGTACCTGCTGCTGCGCCCGGACTTCACGGTCGCCGGCGTGAACCGCGAGTTCCTGCGGGTGGTGGGCCGCCGCCGCGCGGAGGTCCTGGACCGGGACGGGTCCGAGGTGTTCCCCCCCTCCCCGGACGCGCCGCCCGAGGGCCGCGACCTGCTGCGGGAGCTGTTCGAGCGGGTCCTGCACCGCCACCACCCGGAGGTGGTGCCGCTGCTGCGGTACGACCCGGCCCCCGCCGGGGACGGCGTCCCGCAGGAGCGGTGGTGGTCGCTGCGGGTGTCGCCGGTGCTGGAGGACGACCGCGCGACGCTGCTGCTCGTGCACGTCGAGGAGGTCACCGGCGACGCCGGCGACCCCCGGCCGGACGGTGCCGCGGACCCGCTGCCGGGGGCGACGCCGTGGTCGCGGCTGCAGCTGGAGCAGGCCCGCGCCTCGCAGCGGGCCAGCGCGCTGGCCGGGACGGCGCTGCGGCTGGCCTCGGCCCGCACCCTGAGCGACGTCGTGCGCGCCGTGGCCGGTCACGGCCTCGCGGCGATCGGCGCCGACGGCGCGGGCATCGCCGTGCCCGCCGGGGACGGGTGGCGGCTGGTCGGCAGCAGCGGGTTCAGCGACGACCACCGCCGGCGGTGGCGGACCGTCCCGCACGACTCGCCGTTGCCGGTGTGCCACAGCGCGCGCACGGGCGAGCGCGTCCTGCTCCCGGACGCGGCGGCCACCGACGCGTACCACCCGGAGATGGCCCGGGTGCGGGCCGAGAACGGCCGGCGGGCGTGGGCGACGCTGCCGCTGCTGGTGGGCGGCGAGGTCGTCGGCGGGCTGGCCGCCGGGTGGGCGCAGGACCACGCGTTCACCGTGGAGGAGCTGGAGCTGCTCGACGGCTGCGCGGCGCAGTGCGCGCAGGCGCTGGAGCGGATCACCGGCGAGCGGTCCGCCGCGGAGGAGGCCCGCTCGGTGCGCCGGACGGCCGAGACGCTGCAGCTGAGCCTGCTGACCCGCCCCCCGGTGCGCGAGGGCCTGCAGCTGGCGGTGCGCTACCAGCCCGCGGCGCGCGGGGCGCAGGTCGGCGGGGACTGGTTCGACGCCTTCGCGACCCGCTCGGGGGCCACCGTCCTGGTCGTGGGCGACGTCGTGGGGCACGACCAGGTCGCCGCGGCCGCCATGGGCCAGCTGCGGAACGTGGTGCGCGGCATCGCCTTCGACGGTGACGACCGGCCCGCGACGCTGCTGACCCGGCTCGACCGGGCGATGTCGGGCCTGGAGCTGGAGGCCCTGGCCACGGCCGTGCTCGCCGTCGTCGACCCCCCGGTGGCGGGGCTGGCCTCCCGGCGGGTGCGGTGGTCCAGCGCCGGGCACCTGCCGCCGCTGCTGCGCCGCGCGGGCGGGCGGGTGGAGGTCCTCGACGGCGGCGACGACCTGATGCTGGGGGTGGACGCGGCGAGCCAGCGCCACGAGCACCTCGTGGACCTGGAGGCCGGGGACGGGCTGGTCCTGTACACCGACGGCCTGGTGGAGCGGCGCGGTGAGCACCTCGACGAGGGGATCCGGTCGATCCGGACGGCGCTGCAGGGCCCCGACCCCCGGTCGGCCGGGGCGTGGGCGGACGCGCTGCTGGCGACGGTGCGGGCCGGGGGCGTCGCCGACGACACGGCGCTGCTGGTGCTGCAGCTGGACCCCGACGCCGCGCCCGCGCGGGCGGTGCCGCAGGACTCCACCGTGGAGCTGGTGCTGCCGGCCGACCCGCGCTCGGTGCGCGACGCCCGGCGGGCGACGCAGCGCTGCTGCACCCGCAACGGCCTGGACGACGACACCACCGAGACGGCCGTGCTGCTGACCAGCGAGCTGGTCACGAACGCCATCGTGCACGGCCGCAGCGACGCGCGGCTGCGGGTGGTGGTGGACCCGGGGTCGGTGTACGTGGAGGTGGCCGACGACAACGACCGGGTGCCGGTGCTGCAGACCCACGACGACGAGGCGCTCTCGGGCCGGGGGGTGTCGCTGCTGGAGACCGCGGCCTCGCGCTGGGGAGTGGCCGAGGCCGCCATCGGCAAGGTCGTCTGGTTCACCCTCGACCGGGTGCGCTGACGGGGGCGGGTTCGGCGCGGGCCGCGGAGGCGGTCAGCGCCCGGTACTGCGGGCTGAGCAGCGCGAGCACGGTGGCGACCACGCCGATCAGGCCGGTGACGACGAAGACGAGGGCGATGGCCCGGGTCTGGCCGGTCCCGAACCAGCCGCCGATGGCGGCGGCGCCCGCCCCGCCGGTCATGAACGGCACGACGAGGAACTGGGTGAACGGCCCCACCAGGAACGCGGTGAGCGGGGCGGCGGACTGCTCGACGCTCTGCGCGAACCCGAACACCCGGCCCTGCCGCTCGTAGGGGACGACCCGCTGCAGGACGGTCTGCTCGGCCGCCTCGGCGAACGGCATGAGCAGCATGAACACCGCCATCGCGGCGGTGAGGGTGAGGACGGAGTGCGCCAGCGGGAACAGCGCCGTCACGCCCCAGGAGGCGAGGTTGACCAGCAGCAGCAGCCGCACGGGCCGGCTGCCCAGCCCCAGGCGCGCCACGAGCAGCCCGCCGACGATCATCAGGGCGCTGAGCCCGCCCCACAGCAGGCCCCACACCTGCACCGAGACCAGCGAGAGCCCGTAGGCGTCCATGAGCGCCATGAACCCGCCGCCGATGAGGTTGTTGAAGCAGCTGAACGCGATGAGCGGCACCAGCCCCGGGACGCCGCGGACCAGCCGCCACGTCCCCCGCAGGTCGACCCCGCCGGGTGACTGCCCGGTCGGCACCGGCGAGGTCTCGGGGACCGCCACCCGCGCCAGGTGCAGCACCGAGACCGCGAGGACGGCGAGGGCGAGCAGCAGGACGTGCAGCATCCCGCCGGAGGCGACGAGCACGCCGCTGATCACCGAGGTGACGAGCATCGAGCTGCCCACCACCGTCCCGACGAGGCCGTTCGCGCGGTCGCGCACGTCCTCGGGGACCAGCAGCGTCACCAGGGTCGGCAGCGCGATGCCGCGGGGGTTCCCGGCGACCACGCCGGCCATGAGCAGGACGACGAACAGCCACAGCCGCCAGCTGGTGACGTCGGTGAACTCCTGCGCCGGGGTCAGCAGGTGCACGGCGAGGCAGACGGCGTAGAGGGCGGCCGAGACCAGCGCGGAGGCCTGCAGGACGGCGTGCTTGCGGTGGTTGTCGACGAGGCTGCCGAACCAGATGCCGGTCGCCGCGGTCGCCACGACGAACACGCCCGCGATCATCCCGGTGGCGAACACCGACCGGGTCTGCAGAAACACCCAGAACGTGACGGCGAACCAGACGGTGTAGTTGACGACGCTGACGACGGCGGCGTTCGCGAGCAGGTGCGCGAACACCCGCTGCGACCCCGACCGCAGGTCGAGGCGGGGCGCGAGGGGCTCGGGGGGCGCTGCGGGCTCGGGGACGGTCACGGGGTTCCTCCGTCGGTGGGCGTCGGGTCGGTGCTGCTGACCCGGCTACCGCGCGGAAGTCATCGGCCCGGCCGTCGTGAGCTGGGGCGCCGGGGAGAGCGCCACCGTCGGGCCCGCCCGACTCACCCCGGCAGCGAGTCGACCCGCTGCGGCGAGAACCGGTCGGAGAAGACCTGCTGCAGCAGGTCCAGGGTCCGTGTCATCGCCGCCTCGAGACCGTACCGGTCCGCCAGGACGGTCAGTTCCACAGCCCGTTCGCGGCGCAGGAGCTGGCGCCGGGTCGCCGGGTCCGCGCTGCCGACGACGACGTGGACGGGCGTCCCGGGATCGACGCGGTCGAGCACCTGCCCCACGACCTTGCCGGCCAGCGAGGTCGCGTCCAGGCGTCCCTCGCCCGTCACCACGACATCGGCCCCGGCCGCGGCCGCGTCGAAGCCGTTCGTGCGGGCGACGACGTCGAAGCCCGCTTCGACGCGCCCGCCGAGGGCGACGATCCCGCCGGCGAGCCCACCGGCGGCCCCGGCCCCCGGGACCGTCCGGACGTCGACCCCGAAGACGGACAGGTACAGCTGCGCCGTCTGCCGCAACCGCGACGTCAGCAGGTCGACGGTCGCCGGATCGGCGCCCTTCTGCGGCGCGAACACCGCGGCGGCCCTCAGGTAGGGGGTCGACACGTCGGTGGCCGCCACGAGCTCGGTGCCCGGCGGCAGCCCACCGGCGTCGAGGACGGCTCGCACCATGCCGCTCCCGCCGTCGGTGGTGGCCGATCCACCGCAGCCGACGACCACCCTGCGCGCTCCGTGCCGCACGGCGTCGAGGACCTGCTCCCCCACCCCTCGCGTCGTCGCGGCGACGGGGTCGTTCCCGGACGCGCCCCCGGCGAGCAGGAGCCCAGCGGCCTGCGCCACCTCCACCACGGCCGTCCTCCCGTCCACCGACAGGTGCCAGGTCGCCTCGACGGGCTCCCCGAGCGGACCGGTCACCCGGGCGGGCACGGGCCTGCCCCCCATCGCCTCCAGGAAACCCTCGCCGCCGTCGCTCACCGGGAAGGTGCGCGAGGTCCACCCCGCACCGGCGGCGGCGCGGGCCAGGCCCGCCCCGATCTGCGGGACGGTCGCGGTGCCCCGGAACTTGTCGCTGGCGCACAGGGCGTGCGGGCTCACCAGAGCACGACCTCGAACAGCTCCAGCTCGACGGGCAGTTCCGCCGTGCCCGTCGCGTCCGCGGTGACGGCCGTACCGGCCACGAGCGTCCGCACCGAGGTCCCCGGCGCGAGACCGGGGATGCGCAGCGACCCCCGCACCGGGGAGGGTGGGCCGAAGTTCCGCCGGCCGGCGCCGGTGAGGTTCACCAGGTGCGCCACGTTCGAGGAACGGTTGCGCCCCAACGTGATCTCTACCCGCTCGGGCAGGTCGGCGACCACCGGGGCGTCACCGGCCAGCAGGCGCCGGAGCTCGCCGGCGACGTGGTCGGCCAGCAGCGACAGCTCGACCTCGCGGTGGGCGCGGCCGACGGTCCAGGGGATGGTGGTGACTCGGGGCGCCCGGACGGTCGTGGCGTCGGCGGACAACTCCCCGCCGTAGCACTTCTCGGGCGGTCCGAACGGCGCGGGCGCGAGGTAGCGGTGCGGCACCTCGACGCCGGCGCGGGCCCGCACGCGGTGCAGCGCACCGAGGACCGGCACCGGCCGGCCCCGGACCGCACCGGCCGCCTGGTCGACGTCGGCGGGATCGACGGAGTACGAGTTGCGCAACCGCTCCTCGTCCTGCACGAGGTCGGCGACGACGCCGATGCCTGCGCCGACGATCTGCTGGGCGCCGTCGCGGAACCCCGTGGACCCGGTGAGCAGCAACCGCCCGCCCCGGGCCACGAAGTCCTCCAGCGCGTCCACCAGACCCGGCGGCAGCGGTCCGAGGTCACCGAGCACGAGCACGCGGTAGGGGTGCTCGCCGGCCAGGACCTCCAGCAGGCGTTCCTCGGCCAGGACGTCGACCGGGACCTGCCGTCGCTGGGCGGCCAGGTACAGCCCCTCGAACTCGGCCCGCGCCGCAGCGGCTCGCGCCAGGTGGGTGCGCAACGGGTCGGGCCGCACGACGCCCACCGGGGCCGCGGGGCGCAGGCCGTCGTAGACGTCGTGGTGCTCGCGGTGGAACCGCACGATCGCCGAGGCTCCGTCGAGCACGGCGTAGGGGATGACGTCGGGCGTCCCCATGACGTAGGTGGAGGGGTAACCCGACCGCGAGACCGCCTGCACCAGGTACTGCGCGAACGTGTGCGGCTCCTCGCTGGCCAGCCGGTACGGCATGTCGACGAAGGCGACGGAGTTCACGAACACCGGCACGTCGGGGCGGTGGGTGCGGGCCACGCTGACGGCCTCACCCGTGGCGGTGGGCCACAGGTCGCGACCGACGGCGTTGTTGGCCTCGTGGAACACGACGTCGGAGTGCTGCCCCTGGATGAGGGCGACGTCGGGCCGGCGGGCCTTGAGGTGGTCGTGCAGCCGGCGGTTCAGCTCGTCGAGCCTCTCGCGGGCGAACACCCGCCAGCGCGGGTACCCCTCGGCGCCGCGGCCGGTCGGCAGCTCCCCGCCGCCCCACGCCCGGTAGGCGTCGACGCACGCGTCGCAGTGGCAGACGCCGTGGTACGTGCGGCTGTAGTCCACCTCGTTGAAGGAGAACCAGTTGAAGAAGAACCCGTCGACGGGGTACCGGTCGACGATCTCGTCGAGGACCTGCTGCACACCCTGCTGGTAGTAGCCGCCGTCGGGACAGACGCTGACGAGTCCGCTGTACTCCTGGCGGTGCCCGTCGGGGCCGCGGAAGCACCAGTCGGGGTGCGCATCGGCGATGGCCGGTGCGACCTTGGAGAAGTCCATGCGGCACAGGAGCCGCACACCGGCTGCGTGGGCAGCCGTCACGGCGTCGCCGACCAGGTCACCCGACGGACGCTGGACCAGGACCGGGTTCCGGGTCTGGAACTCCAGGTCGGTCGGGTAGTTGCTGATGATCCCGCCGGTGTTCAGCAGCCAGGCGTCGGCGCCGAACCCGGTGATGAACTTCACGACGGCGTCGACGTCGAGGTTCGCGTCGATCTCGCGCAGGTTCGTCTGGAACGTGCGGAACGGGTGGTCCCACCAGTTCACGAGTTCACCTCCCGGGCCTGCCCGACCAGCGCCGAGTGGTCCAGCCCGCCGCTGCCCCCGCGGTTCAGCCGGGCGAGCAGGGCCGACACCACCCCCGTGACCGGCAGCGACAGCGAGTTCGCCCGTGCGGCCTCCCCGACGATGCCGAGGTCCTTGTGGTGCAGCGCGACGCGGAACCCGGGCTGGTAGTCCCCGGCCAGGATGCCGGCCCGCTTGCGGGTCAGCACCGTGCTGCCGGCCAGTCCTGCACCGATGACGTCCAGGGCGGCCGGCAGGTCCGCCGAGTGCGCCTCGAGGAACGCGACGGCTTCCCCCAGCACCTGCAGATTCCCGGCGACGACGAGCTGGTTGGCGGCCTTGACGACCTGCCCGGCCCCGGCGTCGCCGACGCGGATGATCGTGGTGCCCACGGCCCGCAGCACCGGCAGCGCCCGGTCGAACGCCGCCTGGCTGCCGCCGACCATGACGGCCAGCGTTCCCTCGACCGCTCCGGCCTCACCACCGGAGACGGGGGCGTCGAGGCACTCGACCCCGCGGTCGGCGGCCGCGGCGTGCACGGCACGGGCGGCGTCGGGGCGGATGCTGGACAGGTCGACGAACAGCGACCCGGCCGGCATCGCGGCCAGCAGACCGTCCTCGCCGAGCGCGAGGTCGAGCACGTCGGGCGAGTCGGGGACGATGCTCAGCACCGCTTCCACGCCGTCGGTGAGTTCGGCGACGGTGTCGACCGGTGTCGCACCGATCCCGCGCGCCGCCTCGCGGTGCTCCTCGTGCCGGCACAGGGCCCGGACCCGGTACCCGGCCCCCACCAGGTTCGCCGCCATCGGGCGGCCCATCGTTCCCAGCCCGACGAAACCGATCCGTTCCATCGTCGACCTCCTCGTCGCGGGGGGGGGGGGGGGGGGGGGGGGGGGGGGGGCGGGCGGGGGGGGGGGGGGGGGGGTGGGGGGGGGGGGGGGGCGGGGCTGGGGGGCGGGGCGGGGGGGGGGGGGGGGGGGG
>NZ_JBJLSJ010000057.1:0-19461 GCF_050871975.1 Kineococcus rugosus
GCAGCGGTTCGGCGCGGGGGTCGTCCCAGGACCTCGGGGTGCGCGCCGCGGCGTAGACCTTCGCCGCTCCCCGCTGGAGCGCCTGGTGGACGAACTGCTCGCCGAGCCCGCCGTTGGCGCCGGTGACGAGCACGGTGCGGCCGGTGAGGGGGTGGCTCATCTAGACTCCTCCATGAAGTGGGGACTATCCCCAGGTGATGACTATGCGGGGAGTGCCCCCACTTGGTCAAGGAGGGAGTTGGTGACTCTGCCCGGCAAAGCGGATCGAACGAGGGGGCAGCTGCCCGGCGTCGACAGCTGCGGCACCGACAGCGGCGGCTCGTCGCGCCCGCTGCGCGCTGATGCCCGGCGCAACCGCGAGGCGATCCTGCGAGCGGCCCGGGAAGCCTTCGAGGCCGAGGGCGTGCTCACGTCCCTGGACGGCATCGCCGCCCGCGCCGGCGTCGGCAACGCCACCCTCTACCGCAACTTCCCCACCCGCGATGACCTGCTGGCAGTGGTCATGCAGGACAGCATCACCGAAGCCCTGGCTGAAGCGGACGAGCTGTCCCGCACACTCACCCCACGCGCGGCGCTGAGGGAGTGGCTGGTGCTGCTGACGTGGCGGCTGCGCATCTGGCATGACCTGCCCTACTGCCTGGCCAGCGCCCACGAGGACACCACCTCGCCGGTGCAGTCGGCGTGCAACCCCCTGCTGCAGCGGACGGGCGACCTCCTCGCCCGGGCCGACGTCTCCGGTGAGACCCCTGGCACGATCAGCGCCGAGGAGGTCTACGAACTGGTCCTGGCACTGTCGTGGGCCGTCGACCGGTTCGGCGACGACGAGGTGACCACCCGCCGCCGGGTAGGAATAGCTACGGCGGGGATCCTCGCCTGAGCTGAGTCCTCCGAAGTGTTGCAGTGGGGCCCGATGTGACCTCCCGTTCGCCATCCGCACATCGGCAGGTGCGTCAAGTAGGGACGGGACCTATCAGCTACCGAAGGCCATGTAGGCGGCGAGGACGTAGTGGGAGTGCCTGCCCAGGGTGGAGCGGGCGCGGTCATAGAGCATCGTCGTCCGCGGGTCGGCGTTAACGGAACGGGGACCTGCTGGAGGGCGAGGCCGGCTAGCTCGCGCAGGCTCTGGGCGTCGTCGACGGTGGCGGGCGGTGCGGTGATGACCAGCGCGGGTGGGGTGTCGGCGTGGGCGATGGGGGCTGGGCCGGGCTGGGCCAGGCCGACACCGGCGACGATGGCCGCGGCAGCACCCAGAGCGGCCACGTCCAGTGGCAGCCGGTGCCGCCACCGCGGGGAGGTCCTGCTCGCGCTGCCGGTCCCGGGTCGGGGGCGCAGCACGGTGCGGAGTCGCAATTGTGCGGGTGCTCGCCTGATTGCTCGGCTGACTGCTCGGTCCGCTGCTCAACTCACTGCTTGATCCACTACGGTGCCGGCACCGGGTGGGAGGCGGTGGTGCTCTACCTGGTCTGTCGGGCAGGGTTTGTCGGGCAAGGTCTGTCGGCAAGCACAGCGACCTGCGCGGCACTGTTCGCCATCACCGCCTTGACGGCAGCGTCGCCAGTGTCAAGTGTCAGCTGCAGTATCGGCTGACGTCGGTGATCTTCCCGGCGCGGCGAGCCTGTGTCAGGCGTCAGGCGTCAGGCGTCAGGCGTCAGGCGTCGGGCTGCCAGTCGGCTGGCAGCCCGGACTGAGCGAGGACATCAGCATGGCTGTAGTAGTCGTCGTTGGTGGCGATCTTGTTGCCGCGAAGCGTGATGACCGTGACGGCTGGGACGCGGAAGCCCTCCGGCGCACCCCGGAAGTGGCCGCTGAAGTACCAGCTGAAAACAATCTCATCACCGTGCTTGTGCGCCCATCGCAGATCGCCGCGGACATCGGCGATGCCCGCGTGCGTGTTCGCCACCCACTGCTGAACGCCCGCAGGGCCGGTGAACGTCGGGCCGAAGGCGTGATCGGTGTAGCGGCCATCGCCGGTGAACAGAGACCCGAGGCGCTGGGCGTCGGCATCGTTCCATGCCTTCAGCCAGGTCTTGACGATCCGCGGGGCCTGGTGGCTCTGATGGTTGTGGTGGCTCTGGTGGTGAATGAAGTGGGTGCCTGAGTCGAGGGCGGGAACAGCGCTGGCACTAGGGGCGCACGCCAGCGAAAGGGCAAGCCCAAGCGGAAGACCGGTAATCAAAGCGGACCTCTTCACGGTTCAACTCCATGATCGATGGTGGGGATGTCCGGTCGGACGGGCGGCAGACAAAAAATGTGTCGGCCGGCAACGAAGCTGACCTCTCGCTGCAATGGAAACCTAACATGCGTTAGCTTACGCATGCAAGGTAGCGCTGGTTCTGGTGCTTGCTGTTCTCGGTCCTCTTAGTCCTCTCGGTGCCTGCGTGGCCCCCTCCATGCACCACCCGCACCACGGACATCCCTGCAGACTGCACCTGGCGCTGTGCATCGGGTCACCGAACCCTTACGACGACGCCAGCGGTCTCGGTGACGGCGGTCAGTCGCGGTGCCGGCGCACCTGCGGCAGGCGCCGAAACCTGCGCCTCGCCGGTGTCGCTTAAGGCTGTCGTGTCGTAGCGCGTTTCGTCGTAGGGCACCAGGACCTGCACATCCCCGGTGGTGCTCGAGGTGAGGACCTCAGCGGTGAGGGCGTCAAGCGCCGCATCCACCTCGCCGGGCTTGCCGGTGATCCGCACGGCCGGCACCGAGCCCTGCACCTGGACGTCGCCGGTGTCGATCCGACCGCTCAGCGCCCTCGCCTGGGCTCGGGTCAAGAACAGATCACCGCTACCCAATTCGACGCGAACGGTTCCGAAGCGACCCGTCAGATCCTGGTCCCTGGCGCCTGTGGTGACATCGAGGTCAAGTCCTTCAGGCATGCTTGAGCTCGAAGGCGATGAAGCAGAGACCGGGCCATACTCTTCGGCGCGTCGAGGTCAGCTGCAGCACACCGGCGGCGATGCGCACCCCGGTCAACGCTGGCGCCGGTGAAGTCGTGGCTCAGACGATCACCGGGAACCCCGCGGGGTGCTCGGAACGTCCGAAGAGGTCGCCGACGCGCTGGCCTGGGTGCGCTGGGACGTGGCTTGCTACCCGCACGGCGCGAAGATGACCGTCGACGGGGCATCACCGCAACCTCCGCCGCCTGAGCTTTGCAATGTGCTGAGCCTTCTGGCTGCATGCCGCTGTTGCGGACCGCTGGCTCGCGGACAGCGGCAGGGAGTCTGCGGGAGCCAGTTGGCTGCCTGCACCAGTCGCAGGCTTGCCGGCGGCGAGCATGAGCGCGACGGATGGCGCGGGCTTCCTGCGCTGCGATGCGGGTTGCACCTCCCTGAGCTGCCGGGGGCGCCGTTACTTCCCCTTGGCGCGCCGCCTTGTTGGCGCTGGTGATCTCCACGTCCTCTTGGCGCAAAGAATCGCCACGTCCTCCTGACGCGGGTAACCGCCACGTCAACGTGCGCCGGTACCTGCGGCTGGCAGCGGTCGACGAGCCGGAGGGAGGGGCCTGGCGGGATGCAGTGATGGCCTGCTCTGGCGCCCAGCATCTCGCTGGCCACAACGATGCTCTGAGCGGCGCTCAGGTGGCCTCAGTTGGTCGTGCGCGCAGCTTCGCGGCGATGTCGGTCAGTGCCTGCTGCTCATCGGGGTCGAGCAGGTCGAGGATCAGCCGCCGCACCGAGCGCAAGTGAACCGGTGCGGCGGCGACCACCACCTGATAGCCGGAGTCGGTGAGGGCCACGACGGTGTATCGGCCGTCGTCGGGATCGGGGGAGCGCTGAGCCCATCCGCGCTGCTCGAAACGCTTGACGACGTTGGACAGCCGGGAGAGCGAGCCGTTGGCGAGGTAGGCCAGCTCACTCATCCGCAGTCGACGCTGCGGAGCCTCGGAGATGTGGCTGAGCGTGAGGTAGTCGAAGAGACTCACGCCGGCTTCCTCCTGTAACGGTGACTCCAGGCGTCCGGGCAGCAGCAGCACCAAGGAGACCAGGCCCGTCCAGGCCTTCTTCTCTGCTGCCGTCAGCCATTGCGGCTCCTCGGGTGCTCGTCTTCCCTGGGGTGCCTTCGCCCCCTCGGCTGCTGCTCCGCCCTCGGCTGGGTGGCCGTCAGGGCCCGCGCTGTCGCTCGTGGCCATGCCCGCACGATATCGACTCGCCTATGACTTCACGCGTGAAGCTGTGGGTGATACCTTCACTTCACGAATGAAGTCACTCGAGGAGGATGACCATGACCCAGCCCCAGTTCTTCGCCACTCCCGGGTACGGGCAGCGGCAGTTGTCGGCCATGCACTACCAGCAGGCCGTTCGGATCGGTGAGCGCGTCGACATCTCCGGGCAAGGCGGATGGGACGACGACTTCACCTTCCCCGTCTCCCTCGAGGAGGAGATCAGACGTGCCTTTGACAACGTCGAACGAACCCTGGCCACGGCCGGCGCTACTTGGCGCGACGTGATCGCTGTGGACTCCTACCACGTTCCCGAATCCGCAAACTTCATCGGCGAGACCCACAACCGCGTAATGGTGGAACAGCTACGAGCGCGTATGGGGGAACGGGCCCCCATCTGGACCGAGATCGGTGTGGTAGCACTCGGAGCACCAGAGATGCGTGTCGAAATCCGCGTCACCGCCGTCACCAGTGACAGCGCTGACCTGAGCAGCAGCGGTCAGAACGCTTGACAACTCCCCGCACGCTGGCCGTCCTGAACGCTGACTGCGGATGACAAGGCCAGCCATCATGAGACGGGTCGTTGCACGAGTTCGTGGCACGAGCTGCCGAGCCGCCCTTGCGCACGGAGTCGACGAGGCGGTGCAGCCGCCGGTTCCGTCCATCCGTGAGTGCACTGCGGCCACCGACACCACACCGCCCTCGGCGGGCTACCGCCCGCCTCGCCCGTCGTCGACCTCAGTGGTCAGTACATCTAGTCAGCCCGAAAGCGCCGGCATCATCGTCGGGTGTGAGCGTCAGCATCGCGATGGGTACACTCACTCGGCCTCGCAGACCCAAATGAGGCCGTGGTACTCCTCGGCTTGCAGTCTCCTCACGGCCTCGCAAGGACGTGGTTACGGTGGGGTGACCGGCTCCGGGGCCAAGCCGCGGGAGCGCCTGCGCTGTAGGTGGCAGGTCACCGCCGTGCCGATGGCCACGGCGGTCATCGCGGCGACGACGACAGGGTCCAGGCTTTTGTTGAGGCTGGGGGCGGGGAGGGCGGCACTCAACCACGCCAGCAGCAGGGTCGCCTGACCGGCTGCGAGGACCGTGGCCCAGGTACGGACCGGACCTGCCGAGCCGAGGGTTCCTCCAGTCCCCGATGGCGACGACCACGGTGGGCACAGTGAAAAGCAGGGCAAACCCGCCGGCCAGTAGAACCGCAGAGAATCAGGCAGCCATGGTGGTCGTGAGCGGGCCAGGGCGGTGCGAGGTCCCGGCGAGGCAGGTGTGGTGGAAGGCGGCGGCTTCGGGCATGGGAAATCTAGCTTCCGTTGTGGCGACGCTGTTCGCCGGGGGCTGGTCTGGTCCCCGACCGATTATGTTGTTGACTGTCAGCTGACCTGAGTAAGGGATTGTGGTGAAGAGGACGTCCGACACGGCCGACGGGGCGAGTATCCCGACGCGGCGCATGCATCTGGTGGGAACTCTGCCGCAGTTCAAGACCGCCACTGAGGCGCTGACCTGGCAGGTGGACGAGCTCACGAGGGGGTACGCCGACTCACCGGCCGGGAGACCGGGGACCGGCTGCGGTGGATCGTGCCGGTCGTGTAGCAGCTAGTTGTACCGACCACTGAGGTTGGTGACGCGCGAGGCGGGCGGTAGCCCGCCGAGGGCGGTGTGGTGCCGGTGATGGTTGTAGATGTGCAGCCAGGTTGGCAAGCCCCGGCGACGAGCTGCCTCCGAGAGATACGGACGGGCGTAGGCCCACTCGGTCGCCAGGGTGCGGTGGAACCGCTCGACCTTGCCGTTGGTCTGCGGGCGGTAGGGCCGGGTCCGCTTGTGGACGGTGCCGGTGGCGGCCAGGGCGGCGGCGAAGTCGCGGGAGCGGTAGTTGGCGCCGTTGTCGCTCAAGCAGCGGACGATGCGGATGCCGCAGCCGGCGAACCACGCGTGAGCCCGGGCCCAGAACGCGGCCGTGGTGGTGCCCTTCTCATCGGGAAGAACCTCGGTGAAAGCTAGCCGGGAGTGGTCATCGAGGACGGTGTGCAGGTAGCCGTAGCCAAGGCTGCCAGGCCTGGCGGCCTTGGCCTGATCACTGCCGCGGCCGTGGAAGCGCCAGCCACCGCCGTCGGGGATGACGCCGAGCTTCTTGACGTCGATGTGGACGAGATCGCCTGCGGCAGCGTGTTCGTAGCGTCGGACCTCACGGCGGAGGCGTTGGCGATCGGCCAGGTCGACATCGCACAACCGCGGCAGTCCTTCGCGGCGGATGACGGCGGCGACGGTGGAGACCGCCAGGCCGAGCTTGGGCCCGATCCGGGCCGGTCCCCAGCCTCGAGTGGTGCGTAGGTGCACGACCTTCTTCACCACTGCCCGCCGGGTTCGGGTGGGACTGCGGTGCGGGCGGGAGGACCGATCGGCCAAGCCGTCCTCCTCACGACCGCCGGTGGCACGCAGCTCGAGCAGGCGATCGGCCCAGCGGGCGGCGGTGGGCCAAGACACTTGGAAGCGTTCAGCAGCGCGGCGGATGGGCCAGCCGTCGTCGACGATGAGCCGGGCCAGCTTGAGTCTCCCGGCAGGGGTCAGGGCGGCGTTACGGTGGGGCACGAGGACCTCCGAGTGGCTTGCGTGTGGTCGCCTTCAGCAGCTCCACACTGCCCTCGGAGGTCCTCCCTACGTCAACGGCCTCGCGGTCGCTGGCGTGTCACCAACGTGCGTGGTCAGTACGCCTAGTGACCGAACGCTTCTTCATAGGGCTCCGTAGGTCGAGGACATGATGCGCGTCGCAAGCTTCTCAGGATCGCTGTTGGCCGGTCGGAGAAGACGCTGATCCTGGCCGTCGGGTGCAGCGCGCATCACTCGGACATCGACATGTGCGGACGGTCGTTGACGTCCTGTTCAGCCGATGTGGCTCGCCCACCTCCCACGCGAGGGCCGTGCAGCGGTCTGCCCGGCCTGTAGAGCGCCGCGTGAAGGTCACAACTTCCGGCATCGCGATGCAGCAACCACGCACCCCCAATGCGTCCTGGTAGGTAGGGAGTGGGCAGAGACCTACATCCGGCGGGAGGAGCGCAGGTGGTGAGCTTCGAGCAGTTCGTCCATGACCACGGGACCGCCTTGCTCCGCTTCACCTGCCTGCTGACCGGTGACCACCACGCCGGACAGGACCTCGCTCAGACCGCACTGGTGCACGCCCTGCGCCACTGGCGCAAGGTGACCACCTCGGCCAACCCCCAGGCCTACCTGCGCAAGGTCGCCCTCAACGCCCACATCGATGCCACCCGGCGCCGTTCCAGCACCGAGACCCCAGGCCACCACGACGACATCGCCGACCCTGCCAGCGCTCACCTGCACCAAGACCGCCACGCGCCAGGAGCCGATGCTTGCCTACTCGAGCGTGAGGACCTTCATGCCCGCCTGGCTGGCCTGGCCCCCCGCGCTCGAGAGGTCCTGGTCCTTCGCTACTACGCCGACCTGGACGATGCGGCCATCGCCGCGGCGATGGGCACGTCCACCAGCACCGTGCGAGCCACCATCAGCCGCGCGCTGGCCGCCCTGCGCGAGACCTCGACCACCGTGTCCCCGCCCACCCCTGAAAGGCGCTGACCTTGGCTACTGACCTGGAAGAGCAGCTACGGCGCCATTTCGCCGAGGACGCCGCGGCCATCAGCGCACCAGCGGACCTGGCCATGCAGGTCCGCCGGCGCGCACGGCGCCAGCGCAGCATGGCCGTGGCGCTGAGCGCCGCGGCGGCGGTGGGCGTTGTGGTGGTGGGCCTGTGGGCAGGAGGTGGCACCGGCCCAGGCACCGGCCCAGGTAGCGGCTCGGGCAGCGGCTCAAGCGTGGGCGTTGCTGTAAGCCCAGGGGCTGGTCCTCGGGCTGGGACCGGTCCTGGGACTGGTCCTGGGGTGGTGAGCACCCAGGCCGCCTCCCCGGGCCTGAGCACGACGGGATCGGCAGCCTCTTGCGTGCAAGGGTTCTCCCCTGAGGCGCTGGCTGAGGCTGGGTTTGCTTTCGACGGCACGGTGGTGGCCATCGGCGACTCGGCCACCTTCGACTTCGAGCGGCGTGTCACCTTCGAGGTCCATCACTGGTACGCCGGGCAGGCAGCGCTGACCGCAGCCGGCTCTGACCAGGTCGACGGCAGCGGTGGCCTGCTCATCGACATGCCGGCCCCTGACGGCGGTGGGGCGGTGAGCTCGGAGGGGCTGGCGTACGCGGTGGGTGAGCGGCTGCTGGTCAGTGGGGCGGTGCGTGATGGCTCCGGCCCAGCCCAGGGTCCGGTGGCCTGGAGTTGCGGGTTCACCGGCGCCTACGACACGGCTACAGCGCAGATCTGGCAAGACGCCTTCGCCGCAAATGAAGGCCAGAAGCCGAACGGCTCATGAGGGGTGAGGCGCGGCGCCCTGAGACCGCGCGCACCGCGCCATGACCACGACGTCGTTGGGCTTGGGTGTTCGACACTGGCCCAGTGGGCGAGACACGACTGTTGACCTTCGAGCTGAACGAAGCTTCGAGCGAGCACGTCCTGCACGACGGCAACGTCACCCGCCGTCCGCGCTCCTTCTTCCTGGACTGGGTCGTCGACGGGGCGTCACTGCGCGAGCAGCTCGTCGGGGCGGACTCTCTGGTCACTCCGTTGAACCGGCCGTGGCTGCCTCACGTCAGCGAGTCCGTCGACGCCTTGACCGGGCGTACCCCTGGGATAGACCTGGCCCCAGGGCGAGTGGGCATCCTGCTCTGCGTGGTCTGCGGTGATGTCGAGGTGTCGGCGGCTCTAGAGCTGCACACCACGACGGTGGTGTGGTCGGACCTGCATTGGGAGGGAGCCGAACCAGACTTCCCCGTTGAGGGCGCGCCTGCGGTGCTGACTTTCGAGCGGGCCGGGTACGAAGAGGCGCTGGAGGAGGCTTACGAGCGGGTGGCTCGTCTTCCCTACGAGGCCTCCGAGCACACGACCCGCCGCTTCCTGTGGCCGTGGCAGTGGGGGTGGCGACTCCCGCGGTCGTGACAAGGACATGGCCAGCGCCATGACCGCGCGGTAGTCCTCTGTGCGGAACCGCCACTCGCATCTATTGCTTTTCGATAGATACCGGATGACGATCGACAGATGAACGGCAACGTCATCAGCGCCCTACGCCTCTGCCTCGTGGCCCTCGGCCTCGGTACCCTCTTCGGCCAGGCCGTCTACGTCCCCGTCGCCGCCTACCAGTCGGCAGAGGTCTACCCCGAGTTGGCGTACCTGGCGGTGCCGTACGCGGCCGCGGTGATCGTGGTCTTGGCCTGCGTACAGACCGCGCTGGTCGCGGTCTGGAAGCTGCTGGCGATGGTCGAGCAGCGGTGGATTTTCGACCCGCGGTCCGTGCGGTGGGTGGACCTCATCATCGTCGCCGCGGCGGTGGCGACCGTGGTCACGGTGGGGACGGTGACGCACCTGATCGGCTGGGTCGGGGTCGGTGGCCCGTTCGCGCTGGTGATGCAGGCCGTCTCTCTCGTCGGTGGGCTGGGCTTCGTGCTGCTGATGGTCGTCATGCGCGGGCTGCTGCGGTCGGCGACGGTGCTGCAGGTGGAGATGGCCGAGGTCATTTGATGGCGGTGGTCGTCGACCTCGACGTGATGCTGGCGCGGCGGAAGATGTCGGTAGGTGAGTTCTCCCGCCGGATCGGCCTGACGCCGGCGAACGTGGCGGTGCTGAAGAACGGGCGGGCCAAGGCGGTGCGGTTCTCCACCCTGGATGCGATCTGCCGGGTGCTGGAGTGCCAGCCAGGAGACGTCCTGCGCTGGGTTCCGGACGACGTTGAAGAGGCCACCCGAGCGATGTCGGCTAGCTGAGGTTGGTCCCCCGGGCCCAGCGAGTACACGCCACGACGGCAGCGTGACCGCGCACAAGGCGCCATGACCGTGAAGTCGTGGGTGGTCCTAGACGTGCCTCAGATGTCGAGGAACCCGTCACGCGCCCGGCTCATGGCGGGCAGCCAATGCGCTGCGAGCTGGTCCACCAGGGGGGCCGCGGCGGCCTGCGAGCCGATCGTGCGACCCAGCTCATCAAAGAGCGGAACTCGCTGCCGCAGCCGCACCCCGGGCCGCTCGAGCACCGTGAAGGTCAGCTCCAGGACGGTCTGGGGCCAAGACCCGTCCAGGCGGTACTGCACGTCGTGAGCACCCACCCGTTCCAGGTGCTCAGCATCCCTCTGAGTTGCCCGCAGCGTCTGCCAGGCGCGCAGCTTCGCTTCCGGCGGCTTGGGTGCCAGCGGCCAGCAGTGCTCGCTGATGTCGACGGCCTCGGCGGGCAGCAGCTCAACCCTGGACCCGTCGTCGGCGTCGACGACGAGGATCTCGACGGGGTGCTGCACCACGGGCGAGGTCCAGGTGCGGGGGCGACGCGCCACGGCGGCGCTCAACCGGCTGCCGTGAGCGGTGGCGGCCTCGATCCAGCCGCTGCCGAGGTCCCAGGAAGCCACCGTCGCCCCTTCCGGTTCGCGGGCGCTGAGGATCGGGCGAGCCCACGCGCGGTCGTCGTCGCCGGGAGGCCGCGGGTGGGGATCGGCGAACCACTCCAGCCCGCCGCTGCGGGTGATCGGGCCGTACCCGGCGACGTCCTGCGGTATCAGGTCCGGGGGCGACTCTCGTGGAGGCGGCTGGAAGTCCGCGGGCAGGGCGTAGCGGTCGGTGAGTACCGGTGGTGGTGTCGCCTGCCACGGCAGCAGGTACCACCGGGTGCCGTAGGCGACGCGGTCCTGGTCCCCGTCCCAGCGGGGACGCCGGTGGACGTCGTCTCCCACGGCAGCTACGAGCAGACCTTCCGGGGTGGCGAGCAGTTCGCGGACTCCCCGGTCCACGGTGACGGCGTGGATCCGACCGTCGGCGTCCACGCGTTGCAGCTGTCCACGCCGGGGTGGTGCGCCGGCAGGTGCACCCCGGGGGACGACGTCGTACTCCTCGGCGCTGCTGGAGCACCACGCGAAGCCGGGACGGCACAGCGTCAGCGATTGCCTCATCAGCGGGTCCTCGGAGCTGTCGACCAGCGCGGTGGCGGCGATCCCGTCGGTGGTGACGCGGACTACCGGCCCGCCGCTTTCCTGCTGGATCCACAGCGACGTCCCGTCGTTGAGCACCACCGTGTGCGAGTAGCGCTCCGCCGCCGGTGGAGGCAGAGCGGGCCACGACACCATCTGGCGGACGGTCCCGTCGTGGGGGTCCAAGACCGCGGCTACGGGTTGGTAGCGATCCACGGCCCACAAGCCGGAATCCAGCTGGGCTAACCACCCCGGGGCCAGGAACCTCATGGAGGGATCATGGGTGGATGCCAACGATGCGTCCATCCTCATCTCCGCGCTGCCGGTGACCGTCCGCACCGCGGGATGACCGTGAGGTCGGTGAAGACGCCAGACTGCTGAGATGGCAGGTCACTCCGACGTAGAGCTGCAAGCCGCCCTGGACGCCGCTGATGTGTACTCGAGCCAGCCTGATGACCAGGCTCCCGCTGATGAGTGGGAGAAGTGGATGGAGCTGCAGGGTGCGGCGAGCACCGTGGCGGGCTGCGTGCAGACCGTCGTCGCAGGAGGGCAGCTGGATCGAAAGGCCGTCGCTGAGGCCGGGCTCTTGTTCGACGGCCTTCACCGGATGGGGTGGCACCAGGAGGAGACCGCAGCGTGGTGCCGGGTGCGGGACCTGCTCCTGTCCAGATGATCACGCTGATGGCGGGATGACCGCGAGATCGGTGGCGCGCCGAGACGGAGCCCTGTCTGCCTACGGCGCGTCTCATGGGCATGAGGACTCCCAAAGCGGTTGCAGCCGTCGTCATCGTTGCGGGGCTCGCTGCTTGCGGACAGAACGGCTCGGATGCGACCAGTCGCGATGTCCCACCTGCGACCGCTCAGGAGGCTTCGGTCGCGACATGGCGGGTGGCTGAACCACCGGCTCCTGAGAGCACGCGAGTTCTCCTGCTGGTCAACGAGGTCTCCTGCGCGTCCGGGCAGTCGGCTGCGGGTCGCATCCGAAAGCCTGAGGTGGACTACCAGCCGGAAGCGGTGATCATCACCGTGCGGGTTGAGTACGCCGGGGGTGCCCAGGAGTGCCCGAGCAACCCGGACACCCCTCTCACCGTGGAGCTCTCTGAACCGGTTGGCACTAGAGACCTCATCGACGGTGGGCAGGCCCAGCAGTGACGGCGAACTGCACTGCACGTTGAAGTGCCACAGAGCACGCAGATCGGCATGACCGTGATGTCCGTGACCGTGAAGTCGAGGCGGTGCGGGTGAGCCGCTCACGGCTCCGCTGATGCTGCTCGCCTGGCCGTGGCCGCCCGCCGGCCACGCGCTCCCCGCGCGCGGGTCGCCTGGCGACGGGAAGGTCCGCGCTCCGCAGTGGCTGGCGGAGTGCCGCAGGGCGGGGCCGGAGGCCGGGAAGTGTCACCACCAAGACGGCCGGAAGTGTCACCGATGTCTTGATGCAGAAGTGTCACCGATGTCCTGAGACATAACAGGTGGGTCGAACTCCTCGACGCCTCGGGACACCCGTGGCGGCCGGTGGCGGTCGCAGGTCCGGGCAGGTGCCGCCCGCTCGCCACAGCGCGCACGGGGCGGGAGGACCGCGACGCCGGGTGGGGCGTTGCGCCACCTCGATCCCGCGTTCAGCCCGGCGACTCGCTCCCAGGCCGCCTCGACCGCGGTGACCTGGCCGGGCAGGTCCACGGCGTCGACGTCCAGGCGCACGTCGACGGCTGGTGGCTGCCGGCGGTCACGCTGGTGCAGCCGGGCGAGCTCCTCACCGGTGATCCCCGCGCCCGGCGGCCGAGGTCGTGCGCGGACTGCTGGAGGACCTGCGCGACGACCCGGAAGACGCCGGGGAGTTCGAGGAGGTCCAGGCCCTGGTCGGCCGGCTGCTGGACGGGCCCTCGGCGACCCGGCAACGCGGTGCGCTGCACCGTCCCGGGAACCTCGCGGCGGTCGCCCGCAGCGTCCTGCCCGACGCGGGGACGGGCTGGCGCCGTCCGCCCGGTTGCGGCCGGGAACCCGTGCGGGCATGTTCGTCGGACAGGTTCAAACCCGGAGCCGCGCCACCTGCAAGCACCCGCGGAGGTCCACCCGTGAGCGCCGACGAGCACGCCGCCCTGCCGATCCCCGACTACGACCACCTGCCCGTCTCGAGCCTGGCCCACCGCGTCCGCGCTCTGGACACCGACGGTCTGGAGGCGCTGATCGCCTACGAGGAGGGGCACGGGGCGCGTGAGCCGGTGCTGACGGTCCTGCGCGCCCGGGCCGAGCAGCTGGCCGCGGGGGCCCAGCCCTCCGGCGGGGACCCCGCCGCGCCGCAGCCCGAGCACGCCCCGCCCGCCGACCACCAGGGTCCGGCCAGCGTGCCCGGCCCGCCGCAGAACCCGCCGTCGCACGGGGACCCGACGAACCCGTCCCAGCCGCGGAGCTGAGGTGGTGGCACCCCGAGCCGGAGTCGACCCGGGGACCCCGGACGAGAGGGAGTCGTGGGGCGGTGACCGGCTCCAGCCCCGACCTGACCGGTGACCGCACCCCGCGGGCGGTCCACCCCGCTCCGGAGCTGCTCGAAGCACCTGCCTGGCACCTGCCTGCGGCTCCGGTGACGGGGACCAGGGCGGGCCCCACCGGTGTGCGGGACTCCTCGTGGGCCGTGGCCGGCGTCGTGCCTCCCCGCCGGGCACCCGGCCCGCACGGCCCACCTCACGACCTCGGTCTCACGCCCCCGACAGGGGCCGCGGGACCCGGGTCGGGCCGGCCTCGGGTGGGCGGGGCCGGTCCTGCGGGTGCAGGCGCACCGCGACCAGGGCGACGTCGTCCTCGGCGTGCTCGGGCAGCAGACGGGCCAGCACCCCGTCGCACAGGTCGTCCAGGCTCTCCCCGGCCAGCTCCAGGACCGCCTCGCGCAGCCGCAGCAGGCCCTCGTCGTAGTCCTGACCGCGGCGCTCCACCAGGCCGTCGGTGTACAGCAGCAGGGTGGAACCGCGGTCCAGGGCGACCTCCTCGTCGAGGCGCGGCAGCTGCGGGGCGATGCCCAGCAGCAGGTCGTGGCGCAGCCCGCTCAGCGCGGTCACGGTGCCGTCGGGGGTCAGCAGCATCGGCGGGGGGTGCCCGGCGTTGGACCAGCGCACCCGCGTCACCCCGCGCTCACGCTCGTCCGCGGACTGCTCCAGGCGCGCCACGACCGCGGTGGCGGTGGTGCCCACCGCCAGACCCTCCATCGCCGCGTCCAGACCGGTCAGCACCGCCGCCGGTGCTCCTCCGCTGAAGTAGGCGATGCCGCGCAGCAGGGAGCGGACCTGGCTCATCGCCGCCGCGGCGGTGATGTCGTGGCCCATGACGTCGCCGATGACCAGGACGGTGGCCCCGTCGGGCTGCATGAACGCGTCGTACCAGTCGCCCCCGACCTGCGCGGCGTGCGCGGCGGGGCGGTAGCGCACCACGACCTGCAGGTGGTCCGGTTCCACCGGTGCGGTCAGCAGTGAGCGCTGCAGCCCTTCGGCCATGCGCTGCTGCTGGCCGTACAGGCGGGCGTTGTCCAGCGCCAGCCCGGCCCGGTCGGCGACCTCGGTCGCGGTCAGCACCGCCTCGGAGCTGAACGGCCCGGAGGCGGCGTCGCGGTAGAGGGTGACCAGCCCGACGGTGCGTCCCCGCGCTCGCAGCGGCAGCATCTGCGCGCACTCGGGGGCCAGTCGCCTCAGCAGTCCGGCCGCCTCCCCGCTCAGCGTCGCGGCGATCTTCTCGGTGGCCCCGTCGGGCACCAGCACCGGGCGGTTCTCCCGCAGCGCCCGGTGCGGGAAGGAGGAGGCGGGGTCCATCGCGGTCAGGCGCAGCTCGCGGTAGCGCTGCACCACCGGGCGCGAGGCCTCCCGGGTGTGCCAGGAACCGATGTCGCGCAGCGTCCCGTCCTCGCCGACGAGGGTGACGATGCACCAGTCCCCCAGCGCCGGCACCAGGTGCTGGGCCAGCCGTGCGACGGCTTCCTCGGTGTCCAGCGTCGCCGACAGGTCGGCGCTGACCCGGGCCAGCAGGGCCAGGCGCCCGGCGGTGCGCTCGGCGGCCCGCTGGGCCTGGCGCGCCTGCCGGCGGGCGGCCTCGGCCTCGTGCAGCGCCGTCTCGGCGGTGCGCAGCGCCTCCTGCGCCGCGGCCCGCTCGGTCTCGGCTTCGGCCTGGGCGGCGCGGCGGGCGGTGATGTCCAGGAAGTACACCGACAGCCCGTCGGGGTCGGGCCAGGCGCGCAGCTCGTACCAGCCGTCCAGGGGTGCGGGGTAGTACGCCTCGAAGGTCAGCGGCTGCCCGGTCTCCACCGCACGGCGGTACTCGGCCTCGAACGCGGCTCCCACCGCGTCGGGGAACAGCTCCCAGAGCACCCCGCCCAGCAGCTCCTCCCGGCGGCGCTGCAGCATCCGCTCGGCCTCGGCGTTGACGTAGGTGAAGCGCCACTGCCGGTCCAGGGAGTAGAACGCCGCCGACATCGACTCGAGCACCCGCGCGATGCGCAGGTCGTCGTCGTGCTCGCTGGTGGTGTCCCAGGCCGCGCCCAGCACCCGCACCGCCCGCCCACCGCCGACGCGCTCATCGGCGGTGCCCCCGGCAGCGTCCTCGACCGCGCTGCCGGGACCGGGCAGGGCCTCGCCCTTGGCCTTCACCCAGCGGGTGGTGCCACCGGGCAGCGCGACGCGGTACTCCGCCTCGTAGGGGCCGCACGCCGCGATCGCCTCCTCCAGCGCCTGGGCGACCCGCTCCCGGTCGTCGGGGTGCACCCGGGCGGTGAAGTCCTCGATGGTCCGGCCGAACTCGCTCTCCTCGTAGCCGAACAGCTCCAGCAGCTGCGCGTTCCAGCTCAGCTCACCGGTGCGCAGGTCCCAGTCGAAGCTGCCGACCCCACCGGCGGCCACCGCCAGCTGCCAGCGCAGCCGGTCGGACTCGTACTCCAACGACAGCGCCGACAGCTTCAGCTCGGCCGCCGCGGCGGCGGCCAGGTCGCTCAGCACCTGCACGTCGCTGTCGCGCCAGGTGCGGGGAGCGGGGTCGAAGACGCACAACGCGCCCACCACGTGCCCGTCGTACCCGATCAGCGGCACCCCCAGGTAGGCACCCACCGCGCCGCCGGCCACCGGCGACAGCGTCGCCACCCGCTCGTCGGTGGCGGCGTCCTGGACGACCAACGGCGCACCGTGCGCGGCGGTCACCGTGCACAGGGAGTCGGCCAACGCCCCGGTGCTGCCCACCAGGGCCCGGTCCTGCCCGGCGACCGCGGCGATGGTCTGCACACCGGTCACCAGGGAGACCTGGGCGGCGGAAGCGGTCAGCAACCGGGCGGCAGCGGCGGCCAGCCGCTGCAGCGCCGGGTTGACCGGCGCCGCCACCAACCGCTGAGCCGCCCGCACCTGCTCCGGTGTCGCCGCAGCCGTGCCGGGGTCGGCGGAGGCCGCACCGGCAGCGGCAGCAGCGCCGGGGGCGTCGGGAGCGACACCCTGCTCGAGGACGACGTCCTGGTCGGGGGTGACGCGCTGATCGCTCCGCCCCGCGGATCCCGGTGCTGCTCCCACTGCCCGACCACGACTCCTGCTCTGTGCTCGCCGGACGCGTCGCCGGACCGGTCGCCGGACCGGTCGCCGGGCCCGAGGTGCCCCGCGCTGCGGCAGCGGCACCTCCTGCAGCCGTCCATGCTACGGGCGCGTGAGGGTCTGCTCGGCTTGCCGCTCCCCGACCGCCGCGGCACAGTGGGCCTGCCGCGACAGTGGCCCCACACGAGAAGGCTCGACACGAGCACCGCGGCGATGCAGCTCCCACCACGTCGAAGACCACGCCCCGGCGGGCACCACGGTGGGGGTCCTGGAAGAGGATCGATGGCTCAGCTCGTCCTGCCGGCCGAGCTGTCGGCCGTCTCCACCGCCCGTCACTGGGTCAGCGACCAGGTCACCCGCTGCCTCACGGCCCGTCCCGGTGCCGTCGACCAGGACGTCCTGGAGCTGCTGACCTCCGAAGCGGTCGCCAACGCCGTGCGTCACGGTGCCGGCCCCGTCACCGTCGCGGTGGTCTGCGGCCGGGAGCACGTGTGCATCGCCGTCACCGACACCAGCCCCACCGTCCCCGTCGTGCGTCACGTCGGGCCCGACGCCACCGGCGGACGCGGCATGGCTCTCATCGACCGCCTCGCCGCACGCTGGGGACTGACGGCGGCCTCCTCCCCCGCAGGGGGCAAGACCGTGTGGTTCCAGCTGGTCGCCGGGCCCTGAGCGCTCCCCGCCCGCTCATCCCCCACCTGCCCGCTGCCACCTGCGTCCCTGCGCCCGCCACCGCGGCCCGTGCCTGCTCGACGTGTCGGCTCGAGACGGTCGGGCCTCGCACCGGCTCCCGTCCCGTCGTCGACGCCGACCTCAGCGCGGTCGCCGGGGAGGTCCGCGTCGTCAGCTGCCGGGCGACCCCGATCGGCGGCGCGCGCCCGGGGCGGTGTCCACCGCCCACGACGACAGCAGGCGCAGGTTGTCCGCGGACGCGCTCCCCGGCTCGGTGGAGTAGACGAACAGCGTCTGATCGTCCTCACCCGTCAGGGCGAGGGCCTCGAAGTGGATCGTGACGTCCCCCACCACGGGGTGCCGCACGCGCTTGGTGCCGTGGGTGCGTTCGTGCACGCGGCGATCGGACCACCAGCGGGAGAACTCCGGGCAACCGATCGTCAGTTCCCCGACGAGGGAGTTGAGCAGCGGGTCATCGGGGTGGCGGCCGGCGTCGAGGCGCAACGTGCCGACGGCCTCGGCCGCCAGCACCTCCCAGTCGGGGAACAACGCACGGGCGGCGGGGTCGAGCAGCAACCAGCGGACGTAGTTGCGCCGGCGAGCCGGCAGCGCGTCCCAGTCGGTGAGCAGCGCCCGGGCCAGCGCGTTGGAGGCCAGCACGTCGGTGCGCCGACCGACCACGAACGCCGGGTGGTCACCGAGGGAGTCCAGCAGCTGGTGCACCGCGGGCCGCACCCGCTGCACCACCGGGCGCCCGGTCCTCGCCGGGGGCGGTCCCGCCAGGTCGTGCAGGTGCGCGCGAGCCGCCGCGTCCAGGCCCAGCGCGCGAGCCAGCGCGTCCAGCACCGCGTTCGAGGGGCTGTCGTGGCGGCCCTGCTCCAGGCGCGTGTAGTAGTCCACGCTCACCCCGGCGAGCTGGGCGACCTCCTCCCGGCGCAGTCCCGCGACCCGTCGCCCCGGCGCCACCGGCAGCCCCACCGCGTCCGGGGAGGTCGCCGCGCGGCGGCTGCGGAAGAAGTCACCCAGGTCGCTGCGGTGCCCGGCGCGGGGTGTCACGCGACCAGTGTGCCGGTCCGCACCGGGCGCCGGCGGGTCGAAGGGGGGTACGCCGTACCCAGGCAGGAGTGGGCGAGCCAGCGGCCCGTCCCGGGCCCTGCCGACGGCTCAGGCTGGTGGTGTCCCGACCCCCTCCGACCCGAGGAGACCTCGTGTCCACCTGGTTCGTCACCGGCACCTCGCGCGGCCTGGGCCGCGAGCTCGTCACCCAGCTGCTGGCCCGCGGCGAGCACGTCGCCGCCACCACCCGCTCGACCGAGCGGCTGACCGCCGCCCTCGACGGCGCCGACACGTCCCGGCTGCTGCCGCTGGAACTCGACCTCACCGACGGAACCGCCGTCACGCAGGCGGTGGCGCGGACCCGCGAGCGGTTCGGCACCCTCGACGTCGTCGTCAACAACGCCGGCTACGGCTTCCTCGGCGCGGTCGAGGAGACCTCCGACGCGGAGGTCCGGGCCATGCTCGACGTGCAGGTCGTCGGGGTGTGGAACGTCCTGCGCGCCGCCCTGCCGATCCTGCGGGCCCAGCGGTCGGGGCACGTGGTCAACATCTCCTCCGTCCTGGGGCTGACGTCCTTCCCCGGCTGGGGGCTGTACTGCGCGGGCAAGTTCGCCCTGGAGGGTCTCACCGAGTCCCTGGCCGGGGAGGTCGCCGACCTGGGGATCCACGTCAGCCTCGTCGAGCCGGGCTACTTCCGCACCGACTTCCTGACCTCGAACTCCCTGGTGCTGCCGGCGGAGACCACCGACGCCTACCCGGCGCTGCGCGAGATGACACGGGCGCACCTGCAGATGCCCGGCACCCAGCTCGGTGACCCGGTCAGGGCCGCCGCCGCCCTCATCGACCTCGCGGTGACCGGAGGCGGCGGGCGGCTGCGCCACCTGCTGGGCTCGGACGCCCACGCCCTCGCCGTCTCGGCTCTCGAGACGCGCCGCGCGGAGGTCGAGGCGGGCGAGGAGGTCGCCCGGTCCACTGACGGCGCCGCCGCCTGACCGTGGCGGGTGGGCCGCACCAGAGCCCGGCCCACCCG
>NZ_JBJLSJ010000058.1:0-18673 GCF_050871975.1 Kineococcus rugosus
CCCGGCAGCGGCCTGCCCCCCGGGCCGGCCGCTGCTGCGCGTCCGGCCCCCGGGCGGGCACCCTCGGTAGGGTCCGCGCATGCCGACCCCCTTCCACGTCGTCGTGGCTCCGGACAAGTTCAAGGGCTCCCTGACCGCCGGTGAGGTCGCGACCACCATCGCCGAGGCCTTCGAGGACGGCTTCTGCGACGCCTTCCTCGACACCACCCGCGCCCGGGGCGTCGACACCGAGGGCGCGACGCTCCTGGTCACCACGGTCCTGCCGGTCGCCGACGGGGGTGAGGGGACGGTCGAGGCGGCGCTGCGCTCGGCCGGGTTCAGCGCCCTCACCGCGCTCGTGGCCGGGCCCACGGGCGAGCCGGTGGAGGCGACGTTCGCGGTGCACGGGGACATCGCCGTGGTCGAGATGGCGCAGGCCTCGGGGCTGGACCGGCTCCCCGGCCGCACCCCCGCCCCGCTGACCGCGACGACCCGCGGCACCGGTGAGCTGGTGCGCGCGGCCCTGGACGCCGGGGCCCGCCACGTCGTGCTGGCCGTGGGCGGCAGCGCCTCCACCGACGGCGGCGCCGGGCTGCTGGCGGCCCTCGGCGGCCGGCTGCTGGACGCGGCCGGTCGCGACCTGCCCGACGGCGGCGCGGCCCTGCGGGAGCTGGACCGGGTCGACCTGTCCGGGCTGGACCCCCGGGTCGGGTCGGTGAGCTGGACGCTGGCCGCCGACGTCGACAACCCGCTGCTGGGCGAGCGCGGCGCGGCGGCCGTCTTCGGCCCGCAGAAGGGCGCGAGCGCGGACGACGTCACCGTCCTCGACGCCGCGCTGGCCCGCTTCGCCGACGTGCTGGCCGCCGCGACCGGCCGCGACGCCCGCGACACCCCCGGGGCCGGGGCCGCCGGCGGCGTCGGGCTGGTGGCCCTGGGCCTGCTGGGTGCGACCCGCCGGCCCGGGGTGGAGGTCGTGCTGGAGCTGGCGGGCTGGAGCCACCGCACGCGAACGGCCTCCCTGGTCATCACCGGCGAGGGCAGCTTCGACGAGCAGTCCCTGGGCGGGAAGACCCCGGTGGGCGTGGCCGCGGCCGCGGCCCGCATCCCGGCCCCCGTCGTCGTCCTCAGCGGCCGGCGCACCCTTCCGGAGGAGCGCTGGCGCGCGGCGGGCTTCGCGCAGGCGCGCGCGCTGACCGACGTCGAACCCGACGTGGGCACCTGCGTGCGGGAGGCCCGGCGGCTGCTCGGCGGCCTGGCGCGCGACCTCGGCGCGCAGCACGGGGCCGAGCAGGGGGCGCGCGCGGCGGGCTAGTCGCGCCAGAGCAGCAGCGCGGTGCGGTCGTCGGCCTCCCCCGGCGCGACGTCGTCCACCAGCGCGCCCAGCGCGCCGGCGCGCTGGTCGGGCCGCAGGGCGAGCAGCCGCCGCACCAGCGCCCCGATCCCCTCGCCGAGGTCGACGTCGCGCTGCTCGACGACCCCGTCGGAGTAGACCAGCAGGGCGTCGCCGTGCTCCAGCGTCGTCGCCACGGCGGGGAACTCCGCCTCCGGGACCAGGCCGAGCAGCGGCCCGGCCGCCTCGTCGAGCAACTCGGCCCGCCCCGTGGCGCGGGCGTGGACGGCCGGCGGGTGCCCCGCGGAGGACACCACGGCCTTGCCCGAGGTGAGGTCGACGGCCACGTGGACCGCCGTCGCGAACCCCTCGAACCAGCCCTGGCGCAGGACGTAGCGGTTCGCCGCGGGCAGGAAGTCGTGCGGGGCGAGCGCGCCGAGCAGGCCGCCGAAGGCGCCGGACAGCAGCAGGGCCCGGCCCCCCGCGTCCTGCCCCTTGCCGGAGACGTCGACGAGCGCGACCTCGAGCCGGTCCCCGGTGCGCGAGGCCAGCAGCACGTCGCCGGAGAAGGCGTCGCCGTGGGCGGGGCGCAGCAGCCCCTCGACGTGCCACCCGCCGGGCAGCTGCGGCAGCCGGCCCTGCGCCAGGAGCTGGTCGCGCAGGTCCACGAGCATCGCCTCGCCGAGGTAGCCGGTGAGGCCGAGCTGCTCGCGCCCGCGGGCGAACAGCACGGCCATCGCGGCGGTGACGAGCATGACCAGGACGATCCCCACCGTCAGCGGCGGCCGCGACTCCGGCCGCAGCCAGCCGGACAGGCCGACGGCGGCGGCGGTGGCCGCGGACAGCACCAGCACCGGGCGCAGCCGCAGGACGAGGGCCCCGACCAGCAGGGCGGGCACCAGGGCGGTCAGCGGGACCTGGCTCGTGGACGCCGAGCCCAGCCCGACGGCGAGCACGGCGGCGACGAGCAGGGCCGTCGTGGCCCGCTGCGGCGGCCGGGTGAGGAGGCGCCGCACCGTCGCCCGCTGCGCGGCGCTCAGCCGGCCGGGGCGCCGGTGGCCGGCCGCGGGCGGTCGGCGGGGGGCGGTCCGGGGCATGGGCGGATTCTAGACATCACTGTCGGTCACCAGAAATGACCAGTAGTGACTACGCGACCTCGGACGCCCCCACGCCGACGTCAGGCGGTGGGAGTCTCCTCGTGCCCCGCGGGCAGCGGCGGCAGCTCACCGGTGCGGGCGAACTCGTCGAGCATCTCGATGCGCCGCACGTGCCGCGGGTCGTTCGAGAAGGGCGTCGCGAGGAACGCCTCGGCCAGCGCCGTCGCCTCCTCCAGCGTGTGCATCCGCGCCCCGATGCCCACGCACTGCGCGTCGTTGTGCTCCCGGGCCAGCCGGGCGGTCTCCACCGACCACGCCAGCGCGCAGCGGATGCCCGGCACGAAGTTCGCCGCGATCTGCTCGCCGTTGCCCGACCCGCCGATGACGATGCCCAGGCTGCCCGGCTCGGCGGCCACGGCGTGCGCCGCGCGCAGGATGAACGGCGGGTAGTCGTCGACCTTGTCGTACACGAGGGCGCCGTGGTCGACGACGTCGTGGCCCTGGCCGCGCAGGTGCGCGACGAGGTGCTCCTTCAGTTCGAAACCGGCGTGGTCGGTGCCGATGTGGACGCGCATGGCCCCAGCTTGGCAGCCCCGGGCCGGGCCCGTGCCGCGGGGGCGGGTCGGCGCGGCTCAGTCGAAGACCGGCCCCTGGGTGCGGGTGCGCTTGAGCTCGAAGAAGCCGGGGGTGCCGGCCACCAGCACGCAGCCGTCCCACAGCCGCCCGGCGTCCTCGCCCTTCGGCGCGGGGGTCACGACGGGACCGAAGAACGCGACGTCCCCGAACGCGACGACCGGCGTCCCGACCTCCTCGCCGACCCGGCCGATGCCCTCGGCGTGCGAGGCGCGCAGCTCGGCGTCGTAGGTGTCCCGGTCCGCGTACCCGGCCAGCTCGGCGGGCAGCCCCACCTCCGCCAGGGCCTCGGCGATGATGCCGTCCCAGTCGTCGCGCCCGCCGGGGTGGCGCCGGGTGCCCAGGGCCGTGTAGAGCGGCAGGACCACGTCCTCGCCGTGCAGGACCCGCGCCGCGGTCACCACCCGCACCGGGCCCCAGCCCCGGGAGAGCATCTCGCGGTACTCCTGCGGCAGGTCGGGCTTGTCCTCGTTGAGGACCGACAGGCTCATGACGTGCCAGCGCACGGTGATGTCGCGGACCCGCTCGACCTCCAGGATCCAGCGCGAGGTCATCCAGGCCCACGGGCACAGCGGGTCGAACCAGAAGTCGGCGGTGGTCGCGGCAGGGGTCGCGGCAGGGGTCGCGGCAGGGGTCGCGGCAGGGGTCGCGGCAGGGGTCTCGGTCGTCATGGGCCCATCGTGCTCCTGCGGTCCGACACCCGGGCCGCGGGGCCGGTGTCGGCCCGGCGTGGCAGAGTCTTGGACGACCTGGACCTGCGATGAGAGGACGTGCCGTGCCCGGCGAGAACCTGACCCGCGAGGAAGCCCGCACCCGGGCCGAGCTCGTGCGGGTGGAGCACTACGACGTCGACCTGGACCTGACGACGGGCCCGGAGACGTTCCGCTCCACCACGACGGTGCGGTTCTCCGCGACCGCGGGGGCCTCGACGTTCATCGACCTCATCAGCGCGCAGGTCCACGAGGTCGTCCTCAACGGCACCGCCCTCGACGTGGCGGCCGTGGCCGACGGCGTGCGCATCGCGCTCGACGGCCTGGCCGAGGAGAACGAGCTGCTCGTCGTGGCCGACTGCCGCTACATGAACACCGGCGAGGGGCTGCACCGCTTCGTCGACCCCGTCGACGACGAGGTGTACCTGTACTCCCAGTTCGAGGTCGCCGACTCCCGCCGGGTGTACGCGGTCTTCGAGCAGCCCGACCTCAAGGCCGAGTTCACCTTCACCGTGACCGCGCCGGAGCACTGGCGGGTGATCTCCAACGCGCCCGTGCAGGTCAAGCACCCCGTCGAGGCCGGTCTGCGGTGGACGTTCGAGAAGACGCCGCGGCTGTCCTCCTACGTCACGGCGGTCATCGCCGGGCCCTACGAGGGGTCCGAGGACTCCCTCGTCTCCGCCGACGGCCGGACGATCCCGCTGGGCGTCTACTGCCGCAAGTCCCTCGTCCAGCACCTGGACGCCCACAACGTCGTGCGGGCCACCAAGCAGGGCTTCGAGTTCTTCGAGCGCGAGTTCGACCGCCCCTACCCCTTCGCCAAGTACGACCAGGTGTTCGTCCCCGAGTTCAACGCCGGGGCGATGGAGAACGCCGGCGCGGTGACCTTCGTGGAGAGCTACGTCTTCCGCTCCAAGGTCCCGCAGGCCACGGTCGAGCGGCGCGTCGTCACCGTCCTGCACGAGCTGGCGCACATGTGGTTCGGCGACCTCGTGACCATGCGCTGGTGGAACGACCTGTGGCTCAACGAGTCCTTCGCGGAGTTCGCCTCCACCCTCGCCGCGGCCGAGGCGACGGAGTGGGTGGGGTCGTGGACCACTTTCAACTCCCTGGAGAAGTCCTGGGCGTACCGGCAGGACCAGCTGCCCACGACCCACCCGATCGTCGCGGAGATCAACGACCTCGAGGACGTCGAGGTGAACTTCGACGGCATCACGTACGCCAAGGGCGCCAGCGTCCTCAAGCAGCTCGTGGCCTACGTGGGGCGCGAGGAGTTCCTCGCCGGGGTGCGGGCGTACTTCGCCCGCCACGCCTTCGGCAACACCGAGCTGGTCGACCTGCTGCGCGAGCTGGAGGCGACCTCGGGCCGGGACCTGTCGTCGTGGTCGCGCGAGTGGCTGGAGACCGCCGGCGTGGCGACCCTGCGCCCGGTGCTGGAGACCGACGCCGACGGGACGATCACCGCGGCCCGGCTGCTGCAGGAGGCCCCCGCCGAGCACCCGCACCTGCGGGCGCACCGCCTCGCGATCGGCTGCTACGACCTCGTCGACGGCGGCTTCGAGCGCACCCACCGCGTCGAGCTGGACGCCGCGGGCGCCGACACCGACCTGCCGCAGCTGGTCGGCCGCAAGCGCCCGGACCTGCTGCTGGTCAACGACGACGACCTCGCCTACGCCAAGATCCGGCTCGACGAGGCCTCGCTGACGTCCGCGCTGCAGCACCTGGACGCCTTCCGCGACTCGCTGCCGCGCTCGCTCGTCGCGGCGGCGCTGTGGGACATGACGCGCGACGGGGAGTCCCCCGCCCGCGACTACGTCGACCTGCTGCTGACGACGCTGCTGCCCGGCGACGCCGCGCGGTCGGACTCGACGGTCGCCCTGGTGCTGCTGCGCCAGCTCGCCACGACGGTCGAGCTGTACACCGCCCCGGCGCACCGCGAGCAGGTCCGGGCCAGGACCGCGGCGACCCTGCTGGAGCTGCTGCGCGCGGCGGCCCCCGGCAGCGACACCCAGCTGCAGTTCGCCCGGTCGTTCGCCGCCTCCGCCCGCAGCGAGGAGCACCTGTCGGTCGTCGAGGGCCTGTACGACGGCTCCGGCGCCATCGAGGGCCTGGAGGTGGACACCGACATGCGCTGGGTGCTGCTGACCTCGCTGGTGGCCGGCGGCCGGGCCGGGGCGGAGGCGATCGAGGCCGAGCTGGCCCGCGACGCGACCGCGACCGGGCAGCGCTCGGCGGCCGCGGCGCGCGCCGCGGTGCCCACGGCGGCGGCCAAGCAGCAGGCCTGGGCGGACGTCGTGGACCGCGGCGACCTCCCGAACGCCGTGCAGGCCTCGGTGATCGCCGGGTTCGCCCGCGCGCACGACGAGGCGCTGCTGCGACCGTTCGTCGAGCCGTACTTCGCGGCGCTGCGCACGGTGTGGGCCGAGCGCACCAACGAGATGGCCCAGCAGATCGTCACGGGCCTGTACCCGCTGGACCTGGCCGACGAGGCCCTGCTGGAGCGGACCGACGCGTGGCTGGCGGCGGAGGCGGACGCTCCCCCGGCGCTGCGCCGCCTGGTCCTGGAGAACCGCGACGGGGTGGCGCGGGCGCTGCGCGCGCAGGAGCGCGACGCCTCCTAGCCGTCCTCCCCGCCGCGCAGGGTCCCCGCCGCTCAGACGGCGACGGGCACCTTGCGCGGGCGGCCGGGGCCGCGCTTGGCGGCGACGGCCACGCCGTCGACGAAGAGCTCACCGCCCCAGATCCCGACGGGCTCGCGGCGCTCCAGGGCCCCCGCGAGGCAGGCGGTGCGCACGGGGCACCCCACGCACAGCGCCTTGGCCACGGCGACCTGGTCGGGACGCTCGACGAAGAACAGCTCCGGGGGCACCCGGGTGCAGGGGAGGTTCTCAAGGGTCTCGGGGTCGAACACGGCTCCAGCGTGGTCCGCCGGCCTTGCACCCGGCTCGCGCCCGGCCCGCCGACCCGCTCTCCGCGGGCCGCACCCGGCAGCGTCCCGCAAGCCCGCCGCAAGCGCGCCGCGCGACCGTGGAGGGCATGGCCGACCCCGCGACCCGTGCTGACCCCTGGCTGCCGTCCTGGTTCCGGCACCCCACCCGCCTCGAGCTGCGCTCCGGGCACCACCTGCGGCCGTTGCGCGCCCTGGACCTCGACCTGGACCTGCCCGCCGTGCGGGGGGCGCGCGAGCACCTGTGGTCCTGCTTCGGCGAGGCGTGGGGCTGGCCGCCGGCGGAGCTGGCCGCGGCCGACGACCTCTGCGACCTGCAGCGCCAGGAGCGGGAGATGGCCGAGGGCCTGTCCTTCTCCTACGCCCTCCTCGACGAGGTGGAGAGCGAGCTGCTGGGGTGCGTGTACCTGGACCCGCCCCGCGGCGGCACCCGCGACGCGGACGTGGACGTCACCTGGTGGGTGGTCGACGCCCTGCGCGGCGGGGAGGTCGAGCACCTGCTGACCGCGGCCGTGGTGACCTGGGTGCGCCGGTGCTGGCCGTTCACCCGGCCTCGCTTCGTGGGCCTGGACATCAGCTGGCGGGACTGGGCGCGGTCGGGGGAACCGTGACCGGCCGCACGCGGACCGCGGTGCGCACGGACTCGGCCACCGGCGCCCGGCGCCCGGCGGCCAGCTCCCGCGCGTAGCGCTGCTCCCCCAGCTGCGCGCGCAGGCGGGCCTCGGCCTCGGCTCGGCCCACGCTGTCGCGGAGGTAGTAGTTGTGGACCTCGAAGCCGACGGCCTCGCGCGCCGCGCTCGCCGCCCCCAGCAGGCGCACCAGCGCCGCGTCGTCCCCCTCGCCCCCGTGGTCCTCGTCGTCCTCACCGTCGCCCGTCCGCCCACCGGCGGCGCGCAGCACCACCAGCGCCTCCAGGAAGTAGGCCAGGTTGGCCAGGTCGCCCATCTGCTCGGACAGCTCGATGCCCTCCTGCAGGTGGCGCAGCGCCCGGGCGGGGGCGGGACCGGCCTCGGCCTGCGCGAGGTTGTAGAGGGCGAGGAAGGTGGCCAGCCGGTCGCCGTCGCGGCGGGCCAGCGCCAGCCCCTCCTCGGCCTGGCGGCGGGCCGGGCCGGCCTCCCCGGCGCGCCAGTGCACCGTGCCCAGCCACACCAGGTTCAGCCGCACGATCCACGGCCCGTAGGTGTCCTCGGGCAGGGTCCGGGCCAGCGCGATCGCCCGCCGGTGGGCGTCGGCGGCGGCCGCGAGGTCCCCGGTCACCTGGGCGCAGATGCCCGCGCCGGCGGTGCAGTTCGCCCGCGCCTCGTCGCGCTCGACGGGGTCGACGCCGACGGCGCGCTCGGCGTCGGCACGGGCCCGGGCCCACCCCTCGTCGGCCGCGGCGAAGTCGCCCTGGGCGAAGGCCATCGCGGCCAGCGCGATCCGCGCCCGCACCGGGACCAGCGCGGCGGGGCCCTCCAGCGGGCTGTCGGCGGTGGCGTCCACGGCGGCGCGCGCGCAGCGGCGGCCGACGAGCACGTGCCCGCGCAACCACCAGAACAGCCAGGTCGCCCAGGTCAGGCGGGCGGCGGTGGCGTGCTCCCCCGCGCCCATCGCCCACTCGAAGGCCGCGAGCAGGTTGGCGTGCTCCAGCTCGACGCGCTCCAGCCACTCGACCTGCCCCTCGCCGCGGTAGTGCGGGGCGGCCCGCTCGGCCAGCCGCAGGTGGGCCTCGGCGTGCGCGCGGGAGACCTCGGCGAGCTCGTCCTCCTCGAGCAGGCGGCGGGCGTGCTGCTGCGTGGGCACGAGCATCGCGTAGCGCGGCCGGCCCCGGGAGAAGGTCACGGTCACCAGCGACATCTCCACCAGCGCCTCGAGCTGCTCCAGCACGCCGGGGCCCTCGACGTCCTCCAGCACCGGCAGGGTCCAGCCCCCGGTGAAGACGGACAGCCGGCGGTACAGCCGCCGGGTGGGGGCGTCGAGCAGCCCGTAGCTCCAGTCCAGGGTGGCGCGCATGGTGCGCTGGCGGGCGGGCAGGTCGCGCGGCCCGGAGGTCAGGGCGTGGTCGAGGCGGCGGAGCAGCTCGGCGGGGTCCAGGACGCGGATGCGGGGGGCCGCCAGCTCCAGGGCCAGCGGGATCCCGCCGAGGGCGCGGCAGATGTCGGCGACGACCGCGGCGTTGCGCGCGCTGACGGCGAAGCCGGGCGCGACGGCCCGCGCCCGCTCGGCGAACAGCTGCACGGCCGGGGAGCCCAGGACGTCCTCGCCGGTGGCCGGCAGGCCGAGCGGCTCGACGCGGTGCTCGACCTCCCCGCTGACGCGCAGCGGGGCGCGGGAGGTGACCAGGACGACCAGCCGCGGGCAGCGGCGCACCAGGGCCGCGACGTCCGCGGCGGCGTCCAGCAGGTGCTCCAGGTTGTCCAGCACCAGCAGGGTCCGCGAGTCCGCGACGTGGGCGGCGACGGCGTCGAGCGCGCCCGCCCCCGCCTCGTCGGGCAGCCCCAGCGCCCGCACGACGGCGGGCAGCACGGCCCGGGCGTCGTCGAGGGTGGCCAGCGGCACGAGGACCGTGCCGCCCTCGAAGCGCTCGGCGGCGGCTTCGGCGGCGGCGGCGGCCAGCCGGGTCTTGCCCACGCCCCCGGTGCCGGTGAGCGTCACCAGCCGCGCCCGCCCGAGCAGCTCGAGCAGCCGCTGCAGGTCCTCCGCGCGCCCGAGCAGCTCGGTCGTGGCCAGCGGCAGCGCGCTCGTGGAGGTGCGCACCGGGGTGCGGGCGGTGACGGGGGCGGTGACGGGGGCGGTGACGTCCCCGGCCCCCGGCGATGACGACGGCGACGACAGCGGGGACGGGGGGTCGGCCGCCGGGACGACGGGGGCCTCCAGCGCGGGGTCCTGGCGGAGCACGGCCTCGTGCAGCCGGCGCAGCTGCGGGCCGGGGTCGATGCCCAGCTCGTCGGCGAGCAGCCGCCGGCCGTCCTCGAAGGCCTGCAGGGCGTCGGCCTGGCGCCCGCAGCGGTAGAGCGCGAGCACGAGCGCGGCGCGCAGCTCCTCGCGCAGCGGGTGGGCCAGCACCAGCTCCTCGAGGTCGGGGACGACCTCCCGGTGCCGGCCGAGCACGAGGTCCAGGCGGGCGGCCAGCTCCAGGCCCTCCAGCCGCAGGTTCTCCAGGCGGCGGGCCTCCTGGCGGGCGAAGCCGGCCTCGACGTCGGCGTAGGCCGGGCCGCGCCACAGCGCCAGCGCGTCGGCGACGTCGGCGCGCGCCCCGCCCGGGTCGGTGTCGGCGGCGGCCAGCGCGCGGCGCAGCAGCTGCTCGAAACGGGCGGCGTCCAGGGCCTCCGGCGCCAGGGCGAGCCGGTACCCGGGGGCGCGGGTGACCAGCACCTGCCAGGGGCCGGTGCCGGGTTCGAGCAGCCGGCGCAGCCGGGACACGGAGCTGTGCAGGGTGGAGGTGGCCGGCCGGATCCCCGCCTCGTCCCAGACCCGCTCGGCGAGCACGGAGGCGGGGACGACGTGCCCGGCGTCGACCACGAGCGCGGCCAGCACGGTGCGCAGCGTGGGCGGCAGCACGGACGCCTGCGTGGATGAACCGACCTCGAGGGCGCCGAGCACCCGCACCGCGACCCCGGAGCGCACGGGCACACCGTAGCGACCCGGCCGCGCGTGCGGGGCGGGTCGGCGGAGAGGGGCTCGCAAGCCCGCCGCAAGGCGCACCTGCCACGGTGGTCCTGCCCGAGGGGGAGCGCCGGGGCCCGTTCCGGGGGGAGCGGGTCCCGGCCCGGGCGGAGCCGGTCGGGACGGAGCCGGTCGGGACGGTGCCGGGGGGGACCGTCCCGGCCGCGTCAGTCGCCCTCGGCGAGCGCCTCCTGGACGGCCCGGGCCAGCGACCGGGCCCGGGCGTGGCCGGGGAGGTCGTCGATCAGGACGACCTCGCCGTCGGGTCCGGTCAGCGGCATCCGCCAGTTCGGGTACTCGTCGGAGGTGCCCGGCTGGTTCTGGGTGCGGCGGTCGCCCACGGCGTCGACGAGGGAGACCCCGACCATGAGCGAGGGCGACAGCGCGAGGTAGCGGTGCAGGGCCTCGACGGTGCTCTGCTCGTCGGCCCCGGGGGTCAGCAGCCCGCGGTCGCGGACGAGGCCGAGGATGCGCTCCTGCTCGGCGGCGTCGGCCGCGCGCTCCTCCTCGGCGGGGCGGGTCAGCAGACCGAGCCGGTCGCGCAGCGCGACGTGCTCCTGGGCCAGGTAGCCGGCGGTGGGGGGCAGGTCGTGGACGGTGACGCTGGCCAGGGCGAGCTCGCGGAAGTCCTCCGGCGCCTTGGGCTCCTTGCCGTCGTACTCGAACCACAGGACGGCGCTGCCGAGGATGCCGCGGTCGGCGAGGTAGTCGCGCACCCACGGCTCGACGGTGCCGAGGTCCTCGCCGACGAGGACGGCACCGGCGCGGTGGGCCTCCAGCGCGAGGATGCCGATGAGCGCCTCGTGGTCGTACTTGACGTAGGTGCCGGCCGAGGGCTCGGCGCCCTGCGGGATCCACCACAGCCGGAACAGGCCGATGACGTGGTCGATGCGCAGGCCGCCGGCGTGTCGCAGGATGGTGCGGACCATGTCGCGGAAGGGCGCGTAGGCGACCTCGGCGAGCTGGTCGGGCCGCCACGGCGGCTGGCTCCAGTCCTGCCCCTGCTGGTTGAAGGCGTCCGGCGGGGCCCCGACGGTCACGCCGTGGGCCAGCGCCGGTCCCAGGGACCAGACGTCGGCGCCGTCGGGGTGGACGCCGACGGCGAGGTCGTGGACGATCCCGGGCCCGGTGCCGGGGGCGGTGGCCGCCTCCTGGGCGGTGCGCAGCTGCTCGTCGCACTGCCACTGCAGCCAGCGGTGGAACTCGACCCGGTCGGCGAGCTCGTCGGCCAGGCCGGACTCGCGGGCCGCCTGCGGCGAGGCGGCCTCGGCGGGCCAGTCGGCGGCGGGCAGCCCGAACCGCTCGGCCAGGGCGCACCAGGTGGCGAACCCGGACAGCCCGGGTTCCTCCGAGGCGACGTAGCGGCGGAACGCGGCCTCGCGGGCGGGGGTGCGGCCGTGGGCGAAGACGACCTCCAGGGCCTGCTTCTTCGCCGCCCACGCGGCGTCGCGGTCGATCTCGCCGCTGTCGTGGACGGACGGCCGGACGCGCCCGGCGAGCCGCTCGACCAGCGCCCGGTCCTGCGGGGACAGGTAGGCGACCTCGTGGACGTCCTCGACGCGCAGGTACAGCGGGTTGACGAACCGGCGGGTGGTGGGCAGGTACGGCGAGGCCTCCATGGGCGGGACCGGCTGCGCCGCGGCGAGCGGGTTGACCAGGAGCCACCCGGCGCCCTGGTCGGCGGCGACGGCCGCCAGCTCGGCCAGGTCGGCGAGGTCGCCCACGCCCCAGGAGCGGGAGGAGCGCACCGAGTACAGCTGCGCCTGGTAGCCCCAGCTGCGGCCGGACTGCAGGGTGGGGGGCAGCTCCAGGACGTCGGGGGTGACGACGACGGGGCACTCGGCCTGCCCGGTGGGGGTCAGCGCCTTCAGGACGTGCCAGCCCAGGGGCAGGTCGTCGGGCAGCTCGAAGGTGGCCCGGCCGGTGAGGCGCCCGTCGACGCGGACGGGGTCGATCCAGCGGTCGAGCTGGCGCAGCGGCGCCCAGCCCTCCCCGCCCTCCAGCTCCACGACGACGTCGACGGGGTCGCCGTGCGGGACGTGCACGGGCACCGGCTGCGAGCGGCCCTCGCGGGCGACGACGACGGGCGGCAGCACCCGCCGCCAGGGGCGCTGCTTCACCTCCTGCAGCGCGTCGCGGACGCGCTCGCGGGAGGTGACGTCCAGCCCCATCGCGGTCAGCACGGCCGTGATCGTCGAGGCGGGGACGGTCGTCTCGCGCCCCTGCCAGTCGTGGAAGGTGGTGGAGACCCCGCAGGCGGTCGCGAGGTCGGTGAGGTCGGAACCCAGGTCGGCGCCCGGCACGTCGGTGGCCACCCGTCGACTCTGCCAGAGGTGCTGCGCGGCGGCGCGCCCGAGGCGGCGGCGGGCGCGGCGGCGGGTGCGCGCGGTTCGACGGGCACCGGGGGGCTCGACCTAGGGTGGTCGCCCATGGGCACCCCCACCTCCGCGTCCCCGGGTCCGCAGCTCGCCCCCCGGGTCGACGTCGTCGACGACCTGCACGGCGTGGCCGTCGCCGACCCGTACCGCTGGCTGGAGGACGCCGACGACGAGCGGACGGTGGCGTGGTCGCGGGCCCAGGACGAGGCGTGGCAGCGGTGGGCGGCGGCGCTGCCGGGCCGGGACCGGCTGGAGCGGCGGGTGCGGGAGCTGATGGCGACCGGCTCGGTCGGTGCGCCGGTGCACCGCGGGGAGCGGGTGTTCCGCACCCGCCGCGAGCCCGACGCCGAGCACGGCGTCCTGCTCGTCACCGACCCCGGGTCGGCGGCGCGCGTCCTGGTGGACCCGGTGGCGCTGGACCCCTCCGGCACGACGACGCTGGACGCCTGGCGCCCCGACGTCGAGGGCGACCTCGTCGCGTACCAGCTGTCCGAGGGCGGCAGCGAGGAGAGCGTGCTGCGGGTGCTGGACGCCACGACCGGTGAGGTGGTGGACGGCCCGATCGACCGGGCCCGCTACTCCCCCGTGGCCTGGCTGCCCCGCGACGGCGACCGGCGGGCCTTCTACTACGTGCGCCGGCTGCCGCCGGGGCAGCTGCCGGAGCAGGAGCGGCAGTACCACCGGCGGGTGTACCTGCACGTGGTGGGGACGGACCCGGCGGACGACGTCGAGGTGTTCGGCGCGGGCCGGTCGATGACGAACTACTACGGCGTGTGGACCTCCCGGGACGGGCGCTGGCTGGTGGTGACGGCCTCCGACGGGACGGCGCCGCGCAACGACGCGTGGATCGCCGACCTGTCCGGGGGCGACCCGGCGAGCCCGTCGTTCCGGACGGTCGTGGAGGGGCGGGACGCGAACACCAGCGCGTGGGTGGGCCGCGACGGGCGGCTGTACGTGTTCACCGACCTGGACGCCCCGCGCGGCCGGCTGGCCGTCGCCGACCCGGGCGCCCCGGGGCCGGAGCACTGGACGGACCTGGTCGCGCAGTCCGACGCGCTGCTGGACGACGTCGCGGTGCTGGACGGCGCCGAGCTGGAGCGGCCGCTGCTGGTGGTCGGCTGGACCGAGCACGCGGTGAGCTCGGTGACGGTCCACGACCTGGTGACCGGGGCGCGCCTGGAGGGTGCCGCGGGCCGGGTGGAGCTGCCGGGGACGGGGTCGATCGGCGGGCTGCTGGGCCGTCCCGAGGGCGGGCACGAGCTGTGGTTCGGGTACACCGACACCACGACGCCCTCGCACGTGTGGCGCTATGACGCCCGCACCGGCGCGCTGGCCGTGGAGGCCGCGCCGCCGGGCGCGGTGGACGTGCCGCCGGTGGTGAGCGCGCTGCTGGAGTACCCGAGCGCGGACGGCACGACGGTCCGGCTGCAGGTGACCGCGCGCGCGGACCTGCTGGGCGCCGACGGCGTCCCGCGGCGGCCGGCCCCGACGATCCTCTACGGCTACGGCGGGTTCGGGATCAGCCTGTCCCCGCACTACGCGCCCGACGCCCTGGCCTGGGTGGAGGCCGGCGGGGTGTACGCGGTGGCGAACCTGCGCGGCGGCGGGGAGGAGGGCGAGGACTGGCACCGGGCGGGGATGCGCGGGAGCAAGCAGAACGTCTTCGACGACTTCCACGCCGCGGCGCGCTTCCTCGTGGCGCGCGGTTTCACCACCCCGGGGCAGCTGTGCGCGCACGGCGGCTCCAACGGCGGGCTGCTCGTGGGGGCGGCGCTGACGCAGGAACCGGCGCTGTTCGCCGGGATCGTCTGCTCGGCGCCGCTGCTGGACATGGTGCGCTACGAGCGGCACGGCCTGGGCGCGACGTGGAGCGAGGAGTACGGCAGCGCCGCGGTCGCCGAGGAGTTCGGCTGGCTGCACGCCTACTCCCCCTACCACCGGACGGTGGAGGGCACGGCGTACCCGTCGGTGCTGTTCACGGTGTTCGACGGCGACAGCCGGGTCGACCCGCTGCACGCGCGCAAGCTGTGCGCCGCGCTGCAGCACGCGACGAGCTCGGACCCGGCCGTGCGGCCGGTGCTGCTGCGGCGCGAGAAGGACGTCGGGCACGGGGCCCGGTCGGTGTCCCGCAGCGCGGGGCTGGTCCGCGACACCCTGGCCTTCGCCGCGCGGGCCACCGGCCTGCCCCTGGACGACTGAGACCGGACGATCGAGAAGGAGCTGCACACCCTCGTGCTGGACGACATCACGCAAGCCCTGTCGGCGGTCACCGCCGACGACGCCACCGCCGGCGCCCAGGACGTCGTGACGTTCCTGCTGGACAAGCCCCTGAAGATCGTCGTGATCCTGCTGGTCTGCTGGATCGCGCGGTTCCTGGTGATGCGGCTCATCGGCCGCGTCGCGGCGGGCATCGCGACGGGGGCCGGCAAGCTCGGCGGCGGGCGCCGCAACGGCCTGCTGGAGTCCTCCCCGCTGCTGTCCGAGCGGCGCCAGCAGCGGGCCGAGACGCTCGCCTCGGTCCTGAAGAGCACCGCGACGTTCGTGCTGGGGGTCCTGGCGATCCTCATGGTGCTGGACACCGTGGGCATCGCGATCGCCCCGTTCCTGGCCTCGGCGGGGATCGCGGGGGTGGCGCTGGGCTTCGGGGCGCAGGCGCTGGTGAAGGACTTCCTGTCCGGGGTCTTCATGCTGGCCGAGGACCAGTACGGCGTGGGCGACTCCGTCGACCTCGGCGACGCGTCGGGGACGGTCGAGGCGGTGGGCCTGCGGGTGACGCGGCTGCGCGACGTGAAGGGCACCGTCTGGTACGTCCGCAACGGCGAGATCCTGCGGGTGGGCAACCAGAGCCAGGGCTGGGCGCGGGCGGTCGTGGACATCTCCGTGGCCTACGGGCAGGACCTGACCCGCGCCCAGCAGGTGATGCAGCGCGTCGCGGACGACCTGGTGGCCGAGGAGGCGTGGCAGCCGCTGGTGCTGGACGCCCCGGAGGTGTGGGGCGTGGAGCAGATGACGGTCGACGGGATCGTGCTGCGGCTGGTCGTGAAGACCGCGCCGCTGCAGCAGTGGGCGGTGCAGCGGGAGCTGAAGCGGCGCATCACGGCGGTGTTCGACGCCGAGGGCATCGACTTCCCCCCGGCGCAGCGCACGGTGTTCCTGCCGCACGAGGACCCGCGCGGCGAGCGGCGCGACGACGTCCCCCGGCAGGTCCACCCGCTGCCGGACCCGGCGAAGGCGGTGACCCCGCAGCCGCCGCCGCCCAGCGAGGCGGACGTGGCCGCCGAGGCCGCCGCGGCGGCCGACCCGGCGCGCACCCACCGGGGGTTGTGAACCCCCTCAGCGCGTCGCGGCCGCGGGGGCCGGGGCGGGGACGTGGTGCACCCCGATCCGGCGGCGGAACACCCAGTACGTCCAGCCCTGGTGGAGCAGGACCAGCGGGGTGAGGACCGCGGCGACCCACGTCATGACCACCAGGGTGTAGTGGCTGGAGGCGGCGTTCTGCACGGTCAGGCTGTTCAGCGGCGACGTGCTGGAGGGCATGACGTCGGGGAACAGGCTGCCGAAGACCAGCACGACGACGGCGACGATCGCGACGGCCGTGGCGGCGAACGCGGTGCCCTCGCGGCGGCGGCGGCCGGCCAGGACCGCGACGACGAGGGAACCGGCGGCCGGCGCCACCGCACCCCACGTCCACGTCGCCCCGTACCGGACCTGGGTGAGCACCGCCCAGGTGCCGGCGACGACGAGCGCCACCGGCGCGAGCACCCCCGCGGCGCGGGCGGCGCGCTCGCGCACCTCCCCCAGCGTCCGCAGCGCCAGGAAAGCCGCCCCGTGGGCCAGGAACACCGTGAGCAGGGCGAGCCCGCCGAGCAGGGCGTACGGGTTCAGCAGCGTCAGCAGGGTCCCGGTGAACCGGTGGTCGGCGTCCATCGGGACGCCGCGGACGAGGTTGGCGAACGCGACGCCCCACAGCAGCGACGGGACCCAGGACCCGACGGCGATGCACCGGTCCCAGCGGGCGCGCCAGCGCACGTCGTCGACCTTCCCGCGGAACTCGAACGCGACGGCGCGCAGGACGAGCGCGACGAGCACGAGCAGCAGGGCGAGGTGGAACCCGGAGAACATCGAGGCGTACCACTCCGGGAACGCGGCGAAGGTCGCGCCGCCGGCGACGAGCAGCCACACCTCGTTGCCGTCCCAGACGGGGCCGATGGTGGCCAGCAGGGTGCGCCGCTCGGTGTCGTCGCGCGACAGCGGGGCCAGCAGCATCCCGACGCCGAAGTCGAAACCCTCCAGCACGAGGTACCCGGTCCACAGGACCGCGATGAGGACGAACCAGACGGTCGTGAGGTCCACTTCCAGCTCCTGCTCAGTACGTGAAGACGAGGGGTGCGTCGTCGTCGGTGGACGGGCCGATCGTGGTGGGGTCCACCTCGGTCAGCGGGGCCCGCACCGCGCGGCGGGCGAGCCGGAACCACACGACGGCCAGGACGCCGTACAGCGCGGTGAAGACCGTCAGGGACAGCGCGACGGTCTCCCAGCCGACCGGTGAGACCCCGTCGCGGGTGAGCATCCGCACGGCGTCCAGGCCGGTCGGGTTGGGCGCCACGACCCAGGGCTGACGGCCCAGCTCGGTGAAGATCCAGCCGGAGGAGTTCGCCAGGAACGGCGCGGGGATCGTCAGCAGCGCCAGCCGGGCGCCCCGGGGCGAGGACGGGACCCGCCCGCCGCGCGTGGCCCACAGGCCGGCGACGGCCAGCAGCGCGCTGAACGCGCCGAACCCGATCATCAGCCGGAACGACCAGTAGGTGACGGGCAGGACCGGGACGTAGTCGGCCTCGCCGTAGCGCTGCGTGTACCGCTCCTGCAGCTCGGCGACGCCGTCGAGGTGCCCGGAGAAGGAGTTCGTGGCGAGGAAGGAGGTCAGGCCGGGGATCGTCAGCTGCTTCACGTCGCAGGAACCGCTCACGTCCCCGACGGCGAGGACGCTGAACCCGGCCCCCTCCTCGCTGTGGCACAGGGCCTCGGCGGCGGCCATCTTCATGGGCTGCTGGACGAACATCAACCGGGCCTGGGCGTCGCCGGAGACGGCGACCCCGATCCCGGAGACCAGCAGGACGACCAGGGCGGCGCGCGCGGCGGACCGGAAGGCGGTCGCGTCCCGGTCGTCCCCGGCGCGGCGCGCGCGGGCCGCGGACCACAGGCCGATGGCGGCCACGGCCGTGGCGGCCAGCACGAGGGCGCCGGTGATGACGTGCGGGAACGCGGCCAGGGTCGTGGAGTTCGTCAGCAGCGCGACGATGTCGGTGAGCTCGGCGCGGCCCTTCTCCTCGTTGAACGCCGTGCCCACGGGGTGCTGCATGAAGGAGTTCGCGGCGAGGATGAAGTAGGCGGACGCGGTCGTGCCCAGCACGACCGTCCACAGGCACAGCAGGTGCACCAGGCGCGGCAGCCGGTCCCACCCGAAGATCCACAGCCCGAGGAACGTGGACTCGACGAAGAACGCCGCCATGCCCTCGATCGCCAGCGGCGCCCCGAACACGTCCCCGACGAACCGGGAGTACTCGCTCCAGTTCATCCCGAACTGGAACTCCTGGACGATCCCGGTGACGACGCCCACGGTGAACGTGATGAGGAACAGCTTGCCGAAGTGCTTGGTGAGCCGCAGCCACTTCTCGTCGCCGGTGCGGAACCAGGCGGTCTGGAACCCCGCGACGATCGGCGCGAGGCCGATCGTCAGCGGGACGAAGAAGAAGTGGTAGACGGTGAGGGTCCCGAACTGCAGCCGGGCGAAGGAGAGGGCGTCCACGCCCTCAGGGTGGCGTTGCCGCGCAGCGGTTCCCAGAGGACTTGGGCCCGGGCCGAAGGTCCCGGCCCGGGGGGCGGGGGGGGGGGCGGGGGGGGGGGGGGGGGGGGGGGGGCGGGGGGGCGGGGGGGGGGGCGGGGCGGGGGGTGGT
>NZ_JBJLSJ010000059.1:0-16717 GCF_050871975.1 Kineococcus rugosus
GGGCCCCGGCCGGGGCCCGCACCGGGGTCGGCGGGGGGCGCGCGGCACGGGTAGCGTCGGGTGCCGTGACCAGCGACACCAGCACCCCGCGGACCCCGGCCGGTCGCGGTGGGCTCGGTGGACCCGACCACCCGCTCCTGGAGCGGGTCGCAGACCTGGTCGTCACCCACGAACCCGACGCCCGGGCGCTGCGCCGCGAGCTGCACGCCCACCCCGAGCTGGCCCGCACCGAGCACCGCGCCACCGGCCTGCTCGCCGAGCGGCTCACCCGGGCCGGGGCCCACGTCAAGCTGCTGCCCGGGACCGGCCTGCTCGCCGACCTCGGCCCGGCCGGCGGGCCCCGGCTGGCCCTGCGCGCCGACCTCGACGCCCTGCGCACCCCCGAGTCCACCGGCCTGCCCTACGCCTCCACCGTCCCCGGCGTCGCGCACGCCTGCGGCCACGACGTCCACACCGCCTGCGTCCTGGGCGCCGGGCTCGTCCTGGCCGACCTCGCCCGGACGGGTGATCTCCCGCACGGCGTGCGGCTGCTGTTCCAGCCCGCCGAGGAGGTGATGCCCGGCGGCGCGCTCGACGTCATCGGCGCCGGCGCCGTCGACGACGTCGCCGCCATCTACGGCCTGCACTGCGACCCCAGCCTCGACGTCGGCACCGTCGGCCTCAAGGCCGGGCCCATCACCTCCGCCTCCGACCACGTCACCGTGCGGCTGCACGGCACCGGCGGGCACACCTCCCGCCCCCACCTGGCCGGCGACCTCGTCTTCGCCCTCGGCCAGGTCGTCACCCAGCTGCCCGCCGTCCTGGCCCGCCGCGTCGACCCCCGCGCCGGGGTGAACCTCACCTGGGGCGCCGTCCACGCCGGGGACGCCCCCAACGCCGTGCCCGCCGAGGGCTACGCCTCCGGGACGCTGCGCTGCATGGAGACCGAGGCCTGGCAGCACGCCGGCGAGCTCGTCGAGGCCGTCGTCGCCGACCTCGTGCGGCCCTACTCCGTGCGCGCCGAGGTCAGCCTCGTGCGGGGCGTGCCGCCGGTCGACAACGACGTCCACTCCACCGCCGCCCTCGAGGCCGCCGCCCGCGCCCTGCTCGGCGCCGACGACGTCCTGCCGACCCGGCAGTCCCTGGGCGGGGAGGACTTCGCCTGGTACCTGCACCACGTCCCCGGCGCCATGGTGCGCCTGGGCACCCGCACGCCCGGCGGGCCCACCTACGACCTGCACCGCGGCGACTTCGCCCCCGACGAGGCGGCGCTCGCCGTCGGCATGGGCGTCCTGGCGCTCACCGCGCTCTCACCCCGCGCCCTGCCGGTCCCGCGGGACCCCGGCGTGACCAGTTGAAAGGTCTCGATCCGGACAACCTGCTCGCCGCAGCGGGCCGCAGCGCCGTTCGTGCCCATTACGATGACGGCGCGCTCGCACCAGCCGGCGCTCGCGGCGCCCCCCTCGCGTCCCGCCCGACCCGCCCACCCCGGAGGACCACCCCCATGAAGACGATGCACCGCCTCGCCCCGGTGGCAGCCCTGGGCGTGACCGCCCTGCTGCTGGCCTCCTGCGGTGACCGGCCGGACGACACCTCCAGCTCGGGGGGCCAGACCGGTGGCAGCGGCGGCGACGCCTTCAGCGCGTGCATGGTGCTGGACACCGGCGGCGTCGACGACCGCTCGTTCAACGAGAGCTCCTACGCCGGGTTCGAGCAGGCCAAGGCGGAGAACCCGGACATCGAGATCTCCTACGTCCCGTCGAACAGCGACGCCGACTACGTCCCGAACCTCAACGCCGAGGTCGCCAAGGGCTGCGGCACCATCGTCGCCGTCGGCGGCCTGATGAAGGACGCCGTCGCGGAGGTCGCGCAGGCCAACCCCGACCAGGCCTTCGCCGAGATCGACTCCGACGCGGCCGCCGACAACGTCTACGCCTTCCAGTACAACACCGCCGAGGGCGGTTTCCTCGGCGGTTACCTCGCCGCCGGCATGACCAAGACGGGCACCGTCGGCACCTGGGGGGGCATCAACATCCCGCCGGTGACCATCTACATGGACGGCTTCTGGGAGGGCGTGCAGTACTACAACCAGCAGAAGGGCACGAGCGTCAAGGTCCTCGGCTGGGACGAGAAGAACCCCGACGGCGGCACCTTCGCCAACTCCTTCCAGGACCAGGGCGCGGGCCGCTCCATCACCGAGACGCTGGCCGGTCAGGGCGCCGACGTGATCATGCCGGTCGCGGGTCAGGCCGGCCTGGGTGCCGGTGCGGCGGCCGAGGCCGCCGGCGGTGCGCTGAACCTCATCTGGGTCGACACCGACGGCTGCCAGAGCGCGGCGCAGTACTGCCAGTACTTCATCTCCTCGGTGACGAAGAACCTGACCAACGCCGTCAAGGACTACGTCCTGGCCGCCGCCGAGGGCGACACCCCGACCGGCGGGTACGTCGGCACCCTGGAGAACGAGGGCACCGGCCTGGCGCCGTTCAACCAGTTCGACGCGAAGGTGCCGGCCGAGCTGAAGAGCGAGCTGGAGGCCGTGAAGGCGGGCATCATCGACGGCTCGATCGAGATCACCTCCCCGAACGCCATCCAGGCCAGCTGAGAACCGGACGCGAGGGCGACGAGGGGAACGACGCGCAGGTGCAACTGGAACTCAAGGGCATCACGAAGCGCTTCGGGCCCCTCGTCGCCAACGACTCCATCGACCTCGTCGTGCGCGAGGGCGAGATCCACGCCCTGCTGGGCGAGAACGGGGCCGGCAAGAGCACGTTGATGAACGTGCTCTACGGCCTGTACACCCCCGACGAGGGGCAGATCCTCGTCGACGGCGAACCCGTGGAGTTCACCTCCCCGGGTGACGCCATGGCGGCCGGGATCGGCATGGTGCACCAGCACTTCATGCTCGTCCCGACGTTCACCGCCACCGAGAACATCGTGCTGGGCACCGAGCTGACCAGGGCCGGCGGGTTCCTCGACCGGCGCCGCGCCCGCGAGCGCGTCGAGGAGACCTCCCGGCGGTTCGGGCTGGCCATCCCCGCCGACACCCTCGTCGCCGACCTCGCCGTCGGCGTGCAGCAGCGCATCGAGATCGTCAAGGCGCTGCTGCGCGAGGCGAAGGTCCTCGTGCTCGACGAGCCCACGGCCGTGCTGACCCCGGCCGAGACCGACGACCTCATGCGCGTCATGCGCGAACTGGCCGACGCCGGCACCTCGATCGTCTTCATCACGCACAAGCTGCGCGAGGTCAAGGCCGTCGCCGACCGCATCACCGTCATCCGCCGCGGCAGGGTCGTCGGCGAGGCGCTGCCCAGCGCCTCCCCGGAGGAGCTGGCCGCCCTCATGGTCGGGCGCGACGTGCGGCTGCGGGTCGACAAGAAGGCCGCCGAACCCGGCGGGACGGTCCTGCGGGTGGACGGCCTCCGGGTCCTGGACCCGGCCGGGACGGTCCTGCTCGACGGCATCGACCTCGACGTCCGCGCCGGGGAGGTCCTCGCGATCGCCGGCGTCGACGGCAACGGGCAGACCGAGCTCACCCGCAGCGTGGTCGGCCTGCAGGACGTCGACGCCGGGACCGTGAGCATCGCCGGCACCGACGTCACCGGCGCCGGCATCGACGACGTCCTCGCCCTCGGCGTGGGGTACGTCCCCGAGGACCGGCTGCACGACGGGCTCGTCGGGTCGTTCAGCATCGCCGAGAACCTGGTGCTGGACCTCGTGGACTCCCCGCAGTTCTCCCGCGGGCTGTCCGTCGACCGCGACGCGCTGCGCCGCAACGCCGCCGAGCGCATCGAGGAGTTCGACATCCGCACCCCCTCGGCGCAGGCCGCCGCCTCGACCCTGTCCGGCGGCAACCAGCAGAAGGTCGTCCTGGCCCGGGAGATGACCAGACCGCTGAAGCTGCTGGTCGTGGCCCAGCCCACCCGCGGCGTCGACGTCGGCAGCCAGGAGTTCGTGCACCAGCGGATCGTGGCCGAGCGCGACCGCGGCGCCGCCGTGGTGCTGGTGTCCACCGAGCTGGACGAGGTGCGGGCGCTGGCCGACCGCATCGTCGTGATGTACCGCGGCCGGATCGCCGGTGAGGTCGGTCCGGACGCCACGCAGGAGGAGCTGGGGTTGCTCATGGCAGGTGCCGGGACGACGGGGGAGGACGACCTGTGAGCTCCACCTCGCTCGCGCAGGGACCGGTGCAGGGGACGGGGCGCAGGCGCCCGCACCGGGGCGGCAGCTGGCTGCTGACGGCCTGCGCGATCCTCAGCGCGCTGCTGGTCGGCGCGGTGCTCATCGTCATCGGGGACGAGCAGTCCCGGGCGAGCGCGCAGTACTTCTTCAGCTACCCGTGGGACTTCTTCTCCAACGCCTGGTACTCCGTGCGCGACGCCTACCTGGCGCTGCTGCAGGGGGCGGTCTACAACCCGAGCTTCTCCGGGACCGCCGCCCTGCGGCCGGTCTCCGAGACGCTGGTCAACGCGACGCCGCTGATCCTCGCCGGCCTGGGCGTGGCCCTGTCGTTCCGGGTGGGCCTGTTCAACATCGGTGCGCAGGGGCAGATCATCACCGGCGCGATCGCCGCGGCCTGGGTGGGTTTCACCGTGGACCTGCCCGTCGTGCTGCACGTCGTCGTGGCGGTCCTCGCCGGCATCGCCGGGGGCCTGGTGTGGGGCGGGGTCGTGGGCCTGCTCAAGGCGCGCACCGGCGCCCACGAGGTCATCACGACGATCATGCTGAACTACGTCGCGATCAACCTGCTGACCTACCTGCTGGGGGTGCGCTGGTTCCAGCGCCCGCCGTACAACCAGGCCATCTCCGAGCAGGTCGACGCCAGCGCCGAGCTGCCCGCGCTGCTGGGGTCGTCGTTGCGGGTCAACGCCGGGCTCGTCCTGGCGGTGCTGGCGGCGGTGCTCGTGTGGTGGCTGTTCGAGCGGTCCCGGCTCGGCTTCCGGCTGCGCGCGGTCGGCGCCAACCCGAACGCGGCCCGCACCGCGGGCATGGCGGTCGGGCGGCTTCAGGTGGTCTCGATGGCCCTCGCCGGCGGGCTCGCCGGCCTGGCCGGGGCCACCCAGGTGCTCGGGGTCACCGGCAGCGTGACCGGCAGCGTCGCGGGCAACATCGGTTTCGACGCCATCACCGTCGCGCTGCTGGGCCGCAACAACCCCTACGGCGTCATCGCGGCCGGGGTCCTGTTCGGCGGCCTGCGGGCCGGTGCGGTGCAGATGCAGTCCGCCACCGGGGTCCCCGTGGACCTGGTCGGCGTCCTGCAGGCCACGATCGTCCTGTTCATCGCGGCGCCGGCGCTGATCCGCTCGGTGTTCCGCCTGCGGTCCGGCGGCGCCGGCGTCGGATCCGAACTGGCCGGAGGGTGGACCCGATGAGTTCCGCAGTCAGCCCCGAGACCCCCGCCCCGGTCGTCGAGCACGCCCGGGTCGAGCCCCCGCTGAGCCTGCGCAAGCGGGTCCTCACCGGTGGCCTGCTGGTCGTCGTCGGCCTGGTGACCGTGCTCGGCTGGGGCGTCGGCTCCGGCCCGGACGACGCCACGTTCCGGTTCGGCGGCGGGTCGGCCGTGACCCTGCCCGACCTCACCGTGCCCGCGACCCTCACGCCCGTGGTGCTGGGCCTGGTCGTCGTGGCGCTCGGCCTGTTCCAGCTCGCCCGCGGGTTCCGGGCCCGGCGCAACCCGCTGGTCGTCGCGGTCACCCTGCTCTGCTTCGTCCTGGCGTTCCTGTGCTGGGTCATGAGCGGCGGGCCGGGTGCCTCGATCGACGTCGTGCGGTTGCTGCAGCAGACCGTGTTCCTCGCGACCCCGCTGATCCTCGGTGCCCTGGCCGGGGTGCTGGGCGAGCGCAGCGGCGTCGTCAACGTCGCCATCGAGGGGCAGTTGCTGACCGGAGCCTTCGCCGGCGCCCTCGTCGGGTCCATGGCCGGCAGCCTCGGCGCCGGGGTCGTCGGCGCCGTCCTGTCCGGCGCCGTCGTCGGCTGGCTGCTGGCCGTCTTCGCGATCCGCTACCGGGTCAACCAGGTCATCCTCGGCGTCGTCATCAACGCCGCCGCGCTCGGGTTCACCGGCTGGGCCTACAAGGCGCTCATGCAGTCCGACACCCAGCGGTACAACGCCCCGGGCGTGCTCAACCCGATCCGGATCCCGCTGCTGGCCGACATCCCCGTCGTCGGGCCGCTGCTGTTCCAGGCGAACGTCCTCGTCTACGCCATGTACGCGATCATCGTCGCGCTGCAGGTCGTCCTGTTCCGCACCAAGTGGGGCCTGCGGACCCGCGCGGTCGGCGAGCACCCCAAGGCCGCCGCGACCGTCGGGATCGACGTCCTGCGGGTGCGGTACGTCAACGTCGTCGTCGCCGGCGGCATCGCCGGCCTCGCCGGGGCGTACCTGTCCATCGGGACCATCGGGCCGTTCACCGAGAACATGTCCGCCGGGAAGGGGTTCATCGCGCTGGCCGCGGTGATCTTCGGCCGGTGGAGCCCGCGCGGGGCCGTCGCGGCCTCGCTGCTGTTCGGGTTCTTCGCCGCGCTGCAGACCCTCGTGGGGGTCCTGCCCGCGCCGGGGGAGGTCCCCTCCAGCTTCCTGTCCATGCTGCCGTACCTGGCGACGATCCTGGCCGTGGCCGGGTTCGTCGGCCGGGTGCGCCCGCCCGCCGCGTCAGGGGAGCCGTACCCCGCATGACCACCCCCGCCAGCACCCCTGACAGCACCCTCGCCGGCACCCCCGACTTCGACCGGCTGAGGGCGGCCGCCCGCGAGGCGCTGCGCCACTCCTACTCGCCGTACTCGGGGTTCCCCGTCGGCGCGGCCGCGCTCGTCGACGACGGGCGCGTCGTGTCCGGCGCGAACGTCGAGAACGCCTCCTACGGCGTCACGCTGTGCGCCGAGTGCACCCTCGTCGGGCAGCTGCGGATGACCGGCGGCGGCCGGCTCGTCGCCTTCGCCTGCGTCGACGCCGTCGGCAACGTCCTCATGCCGTGCGGCCGCTGCCGTCAGCTGCTCTTCGAGTTCGGCGGCCCGGACCTGCTCGTGGACTCCCCGCGCGGCGTCGTGCCCATGACCGAGGTGCTGCCCGACGCGTTCGGGCCGCACGACCTGACCGACCCCGCCCGAAAGGTCACCCCGTGAGCCAGCAGTTCGCCGCCGTCGACGTCATCCGCACCAAGCGCGACCGGGGCGCCCTGTCCGACGCGCAGATCGACTGGGTCATCGACGCCTACACCCGCGGCGAGGTCGCCGAGGAGCAGATGTCGGCCCTGGCCATGGCGGTCCTGCTCAACGGGATGGACCGGCGCGAGGTGTCCCGCTGGACGAGCGCGATGATCGCCTCCGGGGCGCGGCTGGACTTCACCGACCTGCCCCGGCCCAGCGTCGACAAGCACTCCACCGGCGGCGTCGGGGACAAGGTCACGCTGCCGCTGGCCCCGCTCGTCGCGGCCTGCGGCGCGGCCGTCCCGCAGCTGTCCGGCCGCGGGCTCGGGCACACCGGCGGCACCCTCGACAAGCTCGAGGCGATCCCGGGCTGGCGGGCGTCGCTGACGCTGCCGGAGATCCGCGCCCAGCTCACCGACCTCGGCGCCGTGATCTGCGCCGCGACCGGTGACCTCGCCCCGGCCGACAAGAAGCTGTACGCGCTGCGCGACGTGACCGGCACCGTCGAGGCGATCCCGCTGATCGCCAGCTCCATCATGAGCAAGAAGATCGCCGAGGGGACCAGCGCGCTCGTCCTGGACGTCAAGACCGGCTCCGGCGCGTTCATGAAGTCCCTCGACGACTCCCTGGAGCTGGCGCGGACCATGGTCGGCCTCGGCACCGACGCGGGGGTGCGGACCGTCGCCGTCGTCACCGACATGTCGACGGTCCTGGGCCGCACCGCGGGCAACGCCCTGGAGGTGCGCGAATCCGTCGAGGTCCTCGCCGGCGGCGGCCCCGCCGACCTCGTCGAGATCACCCTGGTGCTGGCGCGGGAGATGCTGGCCGCCGTGGGCCTGGACGCCGTCGACCCCGCCGACGCCCTCGCCGACGGCCGCGCGATGGACGCCTGGCGGCGGATGATCGCCGCCCAGGGCGGGGACCCGGACGCCGAGCTGCCGCGCGCCCGGCACACCCACGACGTGCTGGCGCCCGCCGACGGGTTCCTCGACGTCGACGCGCTCGCCGTGGGGGTCGCCGCGTGGCGGCTCGGGGCGGGCCGGTCGCGGCGCGAGGAGGCCGTGCAGGCCGGGGCCGGGGTGGAGCTGCACGCCGTGCGCGGTGACGCCGTGCGCGCCGGGCAGCCGCTCATGACCCTGCACACCGACACCCCCGAGCGGTTCGAGTGGGCGCTGCAGGCGCTGGAGGGCGGGTACCCGGTGACGGAGCGGGCCCCCGAGCCGGTGCCCCTGGTGCACGAGCGCATCACCGCCTGAGGGCCGCACACCCCTGGACCGAACGGGTCACAGGTCCCGCGCGCACCACCCGATCGGGCCAAGCATGATCCAGGACGGCGCGACGGCTGCCGATCGGGGAACCTGACAGCGGCAGGACGAGCGGCGGGAGGGGGACCACGTGGCGCGAGGGCGAACGGCCGGGCCGTCCCGGTGGGGCTGGGCCGGGTGGGCGGCGGGCACCGCGCTCGTGGCCGCGGCGTACCTGGCCCCCGTACCCGACGCCGTCCGGTCCGCCGGGTGGGCGGTGCTGGCCGCCGCCGTCCTCGCGGTGTCGATCGTGGTGGTGCGCCGCCGCCGCCCCCGCCCGGCGGGCTCCTGGTCCCTCGTGCCGGTCTTCGCGGGGCTGTTCTTCATCGGCTCCGCGCTGCGGCCCTGGGCCGACGGGCGCCCCGACCTGCTGGCCTTCGCCCCCGACCCGTTCTCCCTGGCCGGGTACCTCGCGCTGACCGTCGGGCTGGCCCGGATGGCGCGGGCCGCGGGGGGCCTGCGCCGCGAGGTGGTCGTCGACGCCCTCGTCGCGAGCCTGGCCGGCGCCGTCGCCGCCGTGCAGTTCCTCGTCCTGCCGGTGCTGGACCTGCCCGGCCGGACCCTGACCGGGTCCGTGCTCGCGGGCGTCTACCCGCTGCTCGACGTGGTGGTCCTGCTGCTGGCCCTGGACCTGCTGATGACCGCCCCCCACGTCGTGGCCCACCGCTGGCTGGGGGCCTGCCTGGCGTTCACGCTGCTGGGGGACCTGGGGTACGCGATCATCGGGCGGCAGGGGCACTTCGTCGCCCCGACCTGGTTCGACACCCCCTTCGTCGTCGCCTACTGCCTCATGGGCGTGGCGGTGCTGCACCTGCCCCGGCGCGGCACCGCCCCGCCGCCGCGCCCGCGCTTCGACGCGTGGTCGCCGGCCCGGCTCGTCGTGCTGTGCGTGTCCCTGGCCGGGGCCGCGTACCTGACCAGCACCCGCACCCACGACAGCGGCGCGGAGCAGGTCGTGGCGTTCGTGACGCTCGGCACGATGATCGCGCTCGTGCTGGCCCGCGCCGTCGTCGCCGTCAACGGCCTCGCCGCGGCGAAGGCCGTCCTGGAGCACCGCGCCACCCACGACGCCCTCACCGACCTGCCCGGCCGCGACGAGTTCGAGCGCCGCGTCCAGGCGTGGGCGGTGGACCCCGGCCACCGCGGCTGGCTGCTGTTCGTCGACCTCGACGGCTTCAAGCTCGTCAACGACTCCCACGGCCACGGCGTCGGCGACGAGCTGCTGTGCGAGGTCGCCGACCGGCTGCGGCGCCTCGCCCCGCCCGGCGCGGTGATCGGCCGGCTGGCGGGCGACGAGTTCGTCGTCGCCGTGCGCGGGGAGCAGGCCACCGCGGTCGGGCTGGCCCGCGAGCTGCTCGGGAACCTGCGCACCCCGGTCCGGCTGCCCGTCGCCGAGGTGGCGGTCTCGGCCTCCCTGGGGGTCGCCGAGCTCACCGGGTCCTTCGGCGTCGCCCTGCGCGAGGCCGACGCCGCCATGTACCGGGCCAAGGCGCAGGGCCGCAACCAGTTCGTCCTGTGGGACGAGTCGCTGCGGCTGGCGGTGGGCGACGAGGTCGAGTTCGAGCTGGACCTGCGCAGCGCCGTGGCCGAGCAGACCCTCCAGGTCCACTACCAGGCCATCGTGTCGCTGGCCACGGGCGTGCCCCGCGGCGTGGAGTCGCTGCTGCGGTGGATCCACCCGCTGCACGGGCCGATCTCGCCCGTGCAGTTCGTGCCCGTCCTGGAGGAGACCGGGCTGATCGTCGAGGTCGGCCGGCAGGTCCTGGACACCGCGCTGGCGGACCTGCGGTCCTGGCGCGACCACGGCCTGGTCACCGACGACTTCGTGCTGTCCGTCAACGTCTCCCCGCGGCAGCTGCTGGACCCGTACTTCGCCGACACCGTCGGGGAGCTCCTGCGGGCCTACCACGTCCAGGGCCGGTCGCTGATGCTCGAGATCACCGAGTCCTCGATGCTCCAGCAGGACCGGCAGACGATCGACCTCCTGCACCGCCTGCGGGCCCTGGACGTCGGCCTGGCCGTCGACGACTTCGGCACGGGGTACTCCGCGCTGAGCTACCTGCGCAACTTCCCCGTGACCCGCGTCAAGATCGACCGCAGCTTCGTCTCCGGCGTGGACCGGAACGTCGGCGACGAGGCCGTGCTGCGCGCCGTGGTGGCCGTCAGCGACGCCCTGACCCTCGCCGTCACCGCGGAGGGCGTCGAGACCGAGGAGCAGCGCGAGGTGCTGCACCGGCTGGGGGTCGGGCACGGGCAGGGCTGGTTGTGGCACCGGGCCGAGCCGGCGCCGGCGACCGCGGAGTACCTGGCCGCCGCGGGCGCCGCTCAGGGGCGGCTGAAGTCGTACCCCCAGTAGGTCTGGGTGTCGAGGCGCTCGCCCTCGGTGCCGAAGGTGCGGGTGATGCGGTTGACGAGCCGCGGCAGCGCGAGCTGCTCGTCGTTGTAGCGGCAGGTGTCGATGGCGGCGACGCCGCCCTGCTCGTGGATGCCGCGGCAGATCTCCTCGACGATCGTCACGAACGCCCCGCTGCTGCGGTAGGTGGGGTGCACCCCGATGCAGCCGATGTAGCAGATCGTCCCCGCCGCGAACTGCCGCGGGTACCGCGCCGCGTAGAAGTCCAGGGACAGCTGGAAGACGGCGGACAGGTCGTACGTGGCGGTCCCGAAGGCGCCCACGGCCCCGTCGCGGTCCACGTCGCGGATCACGTACTTGCGCCAGCGGGGGTCGAGGCAGACGTCCTCGAACTCCTCGCGGGTCATGAGGTGCTGCTGCGCGGCGCGCGTGGTCAGCCCGGAGAAGGCGTGCTCGTAGGCCTTCCAGGCGTCCTCGAGGTCACCGCCGTCGAGGCGGTCGGTCATCTCCAGGGCGGTGTTGGCGCGGGGCATCGGTCGTCCTCCGGTGCGTCTCGGTGCGGGCTGAACGTGACACCAGTCGATCACGGGGGGTGATCTCGGGTGATCGCGGTCAGCCGTCCGGCCCAGGCGGGTCGCTCGAACGGGCTCCGGGGTCACCGTCCGTCCCCACGGCCCTCGTGCCGGCACGAGCGGGCGGCGACGTGCCCGCCCCCTCGTGCGGGGGACCGCCGCGGACGAGCCTGGGCGCGTGCCGGACGACCCCCGCGACCCCACGATCGACGCCCTGCGGGTGCTGAGCCTGGCCGCCGTGGTCACCGGCCACTGGCTGGTCACCGGTTTCGCCACCGGCGGGCCGGGGGCCCGGGTGACGAGCCCGCTGACGGTCTCGACCGCGCTGTGGCCGCTGACGTGGTTCCTGCAGACCCTGGGGCCGTTGTTCTTCGCCGCCGGGTTCGCCGCGGCCCGGCGGGGCCGCCGCCCCGCCGGGCCCCGGCACCGGCTCCTCCCCGTCGCGCTGGTGGCGGTGGCGGTGGCGTGGGCCGCGGGCGGCACCCTCGTCCACCTCGCGCTGTCCCCGCTGTGGTTCGCGGCGGTCCTGCTCGTGCTGTCGCGGGCGCGGCCGGCCCTGGACCGGTCGCCGTGGTGGCTGCTGGTGCCCGCCGCCGCGCTGGCGCTGCTCGACCTCGCCGGGGCCGACGACCCGGTGAGCACCGCCGCGCGCGCGGTCCTGGCGTGGTCGGTCCCGTACGGGCTGGGCGTCGCGCACGCCCGGGGGCGGCTGCCGCGGCCGGCGGCACCGGTGCTGGCCGTCGCCGGGACGGCCCTCGTCCTCGGGCTCGTCGGGACGGGGCCCGCGTCCGCGGTCGGGGTCCCGGGCCGGCCGGGGTCCCCGCTGAACCCGCCGGGTGCGGTGGCGGTGGGGCTGGCGGTCGCGCAGGTCGGCCTCTTCCTCCTGCTGCGCCCCGCGCTGCGGCGCCCCGCGGCGGTCCTGGCCCCGTCCACCCGGTACTGCCTGCCGGTGTACCTGCTGCACCTGCCCGTGCTGTGCGTCTTCGCTGCGCTGGGGGTCCCCGGGGTCGTCGGGGACGTGGCGGCCGACGGCTGGTGGGCCGCGCGGTGCGCGGTCCTGCCCGCCCTCGCGCTCACCCTGCTCCTCGCGTGCCGGTGCCTGCCGCGGGGTCGGGGAGTAGGGTTCCGGGCGTGGGCCGGGAGTTCTCGGGGGTGAGCGCGCGGGTGTCGACCGCGCTGCTCCTGCTGCCCCTGCTCGCCTCGGTGGTCCTGCTCGGGCAGCAGCCGCTGCTCGCGGCGGCGCTGGTGGTGGCGACCACGTTCGCGGCCGGTCTCGTCGCCGTGCGCGGCGTCGTCGCGCACCTGCTCGCCGCGATCGTCCCGGCCCGTCCCGGGAACCGGCCTGAACCCGCGGACACGTTGCCGCAGAACGAACCCGCCGCCGTGGGGAACCCCCAACCGCGAGCACCGGGGACGAACCCGCTCCCGTGCTGAGCTGACGCGCGCACGGGAGCCCGTCGTCTCCCGTCCCCGCTCACCCCCGGAGTTCCCCCGTGCCCGAAACCCTGCACGTCTGGCTGAAACCCCTCGAGGACGCCGTCGCGTGGTTCCTCGTCCACCTCCACGACGCGGGCTGGTCCTGGCCGCTCGCGATCGTCACCCTCGTCCTCGCCGCACGACTGCTGCTGCTCCCGTTGTTCGTGGTGCAGCACCGTTCCACCCTGGCCGCCGCGGCCCTGCGCCCCAGGATCGCCGAGCTCCAGGACCGCTACCGCGGCCGCACCGACCCCGCGTCGCGGCAGCGCCGCCAGCGGGAACTGCTGGACCTGCACCGCGACGCCGGGGTGAACCCGTTCGCCGCGCTGTGGCCCGGGCTGCTGCAGGCGCCGGTGTTCCTGGCGCTGACGCTGGCGCTGGAGTCCCGGCCCTTCCCCGGGGCGCACCTCGCGGGGGTGCCGTTGTCGTCGGTCCTGACCCGGGACCCGAGCGCCGTCGGTGTCGCGCTGCTGGTGCTGACGGCCGCGTTCCAGTGCGCGACCTCGCTGGCCTCGGTGCAGCGGCCGCCGACGGCCGTGCTGGTCGCGGTGCCCGTCGTCGTGGCGTTGACGACCGCGCACTTCCCCGTGGGGGTCCTGCTGTACTGGGCGGTCTCGGCCGGCTGGTCGGCCGGTCAGCAGCTGGTGGCGCGGGCGGTCAGCGCGCGCCGAGTTCCACCAGCAGCACCCCGGCGGCGATGAGGGCGATGCCCAGCAGCATCGTGCGGGTCAGCCGGTCCCCGAAGACGGCGCGCGCGAGCAGCGCGGTCAGGGCCACCCCGACGGCCGACCACACGCCGTAGGCCACGCCGACGGGCATGCCCGCGCGCAGCGTCAGCGACAGGAACCCGAAGGACACGAGGTAGCCGGCCCCCACGACGGGGATCCAGCGGCGCCGGCGGCCACCGTCCGACAACCTCAGGACGGCGGTCGCGGCGACCTCGAAGGCGATGGCCCCGGCCAGCAGGAGCCAGCTCACGACGGTTCCCGCGGCGGCCGGGAACCGAGTTCCACGAGCAGCCCCCCGGCGATGATGAGCGCGATCCCCGCCCCCATCACGGGGGTGAGGGGTTCGGCGAACAGCACCGCCCCGGCGACCGCCGTGAGCACCACGCCGGCCGCGGCCCACACCCCGTAGGCGACGCCGATCGGCATCCCGCGCCGCAGGACCGCCCCGAGCAGGGCGAAGGCGCCGACGTACCCGGCGACGACGGGGACGTACCAGCCGGGGGCCTGCGTCGCCGCCCGCAGCGACAGCGTCGCGGTGACCTCGCACAGCACGGCGAGGGCCAGCAGACCCCAGGGGGAGGAGCGCACCCCCGCACGCTACCGGTGTGGTTCAGGCGGCGTCGGCGGGTGCGGCGGGGGCGCCGCTGGGCGGGGTGCCGCCGCCCGGGCCGCCCGCGGGGTGGCCGGAGGTGTCCGAGCCCATCCCGGCCATGGTGCCGGCGGTGGGTTCGGTGGTGGTGTCGACGCCGACGGTGAGGGCGACGGTGTAGCCGCTCGTGGAGTCACCGCTCCACGTCGGGGTCTGGGAGGCGCCGGAGTCGTCACCGAAGACGTTGTCGGTGTCGAGGGAGACCTTCGCGAAGTTCGTCACGGACTGCTCGTAGCCGGTGGTGGCGTAGACCGCGGTGCACGCCTCGGCGGGCATCGCGACCTGGGAGGTCGCGATGCAGTTCGCGACGTCGGTGATGCTCGCCTCGTCGGGGTAGACCTCGAAGTGGATGTGCGGCCAGCGCCCGTCGTAGCAGGCGGGGTAGACGCTGGTGAAGGTGACGTTCCCGTCGGCGTCCGCGACCTGGACGCCGCGCAGGTAGTTCTCCTCGGTGATCCCGTCGGAGTACAGGGAGTACTCCCCGTCGCGGTCGCAGTGCCACACGTAGACGGCGACGCCCTCGAAGGGGACGTTCCCGCCGGCCAGGTCGACGATGCTCAGCGTCAGGGTCATCGGGACGCCCTCGGCGGTCGTGGTGCTGGACCCGAAGCTGGAGCGGATGTCGCTGCGGACGACCCCGCTCTGCTCCAGGACGTCGGCGCCGTTGGAGCCGTCGCCGGGGTAGGGGCCGGCGGTCTCGTCGGGGATCTCGGTGAGGGTCCCGCCGGCCGTCGCGCCGGTCGTGGAGCTGGACGAGGACGAGGACGACGACGAGGCGGTGGTCGTGCCGTCGCCGCAGGCGGCGAGGGTGAACCCGGCGGCACCCAGGCCGAGCAGGCCCAGCGCGCGGCGCCGGGTCGCCATGGTCGCGATGTCGAACGCGAGCCCCTGGTCGTCGACGTCCTCGTCGGGGCGGGGGAGCGGGCGGCCCTGGTACGTGGGGCGGGTTTCCTTCATGGCCCCACCGTCGGGGTCCGGGCCCAGGACCAGCGGTGCTCCGTCAGTGCGTGGCCTGTGAGACGCGGCGGGCCACGACGAGCGCGCCCACCGCGAACACCACGCACAGCGGCAGCGTCCCGGCGAAACCCGCCCACGCCGAGACGGCGCCGAACGCGGCGAACGCCAGACCGGTCAGCGCCATCGCGGTGCCGCCGCCGGCCGCGTCGCAGATCGTCAGCGCCGAGGACCCCGCGCCCTCCTGCCCGGGGGCGGACTGCTCCAGCACGAGGACGGTCGTGCGGGGGAAGCCCAGGCCCATGCCGGCGCCGGCGGCGAACCAGCCCAGGGTGCTCACCGCCACCGACACCGCGGCCGCCGGGTCGAGCACCGCGACGGCGGCCTGGGCGCCGACCCCGGCCAGCAGGAGCACCGAGCCGATCCGGACGGCGCGGGCGTGCGGCAGCCGGTCCCCGAGCCGCCCCTGCACGGCCGAGGCCGACGCCCAGGCGATCGCGGCGGCCGTCAGCACGGCCCCGGCCAGGGTCAGCGGCAGGCCGGACCGCTCGTGCAGCATCAGCGGCAGGTACACCTCGGTGCTGAAGAACGTCGCGGCCAGCAGGCCCCGCAGCAGCACGGTCGCGGGCAGGCCGCGGCGGGCGAGCAGGGTCCCGGCGGGCAGCAGCGGCCGCAGCGAGACGACCAGCACGGTGAGCGCGGCGACGGCCAGGGCCCAGCGCCAGCCCCCGGTGGAGCTGGCCGAGCTGATCGCGACGACGGCGGCCGCGACCCCGGCGGCGGCGAGAAACCGGCTGCGGGGGAAGGGGTCCGTGGTCCGCTCGGGGGAGTCGACCCGCAGCAGCGTCGGCAGCACCGCGGCCGCCGCGACGACCACCAGGACGAGGACCCCGGTGAACACCCAGTGCCAGCCGAACGTCTCCCCGACCCAGGCGGCCGCGGCGGGACCGACGAGGGAGGGCAGCACCCAGGCGGCGGCGAACGCGCCGAACACGGCCGGGCGCAGCGCCGCCGGGAAGGCCAGGGCGACCAGGACGTACAGGGTGACGCTGATCCCGCCCGACCCCAGGCCCTGGAGGAAGCGGGCGGCGACGAACACCGTCATCGTGGGGGCCAGGGCGGCGGCGAGCAGCCCGGCGCAGAACACCGCGACGGCGGCCAGCAGCGGTCCGCCCGGGCCCCGGCGGTCCGACCAGCCGCCCGCGGCGACCATGCCGACGACGCTCGCGGCGAGGGTGGCGGCGAACGCGGTCGCGTAGGCGTCGCGGCCGCCGAGGTCGGCGCTGACCAGGGGCATGACGGTGGTCACGGCCAGGCTCTCGAACGCCGTCAGGAACACCAGGGCGGTCGTGCCGAGGGTGGTGACGAGGTACCGGCGGGACAGGATCCCGGGGGGTCGGGTGGGGGGCGCGGTGCGGTCGGTGGTGCTCTGGGTCACCCTCGGCACGCTAGGACCTCCAGCGCGCTGGAGGTCCAGCACCGGGGGGGGGGGGGGGGGGGGGGGGGGGGGGGGCCCGGGCGGGGGGGGGGCGCGGGGGGGGGGGGGGGGGTGGGGGGGG
>NZ_JBJLSJ010000060.1:0-15166 GCF_050871975.1 Kineococcus rugosus
GGGCACGAAGACCTCCGAGTGGTGGTGCGGTTCCTCGACAGCTCCACACCTCACTCGGAGGTCTTCCTCACGTCACGGACCTGACGGTCCTCGGCGTGTCACCAACGTCCGTGCTCAGTACAGCTAGCTCATCGTCGCTGAGCAGCAGATGACCAGCCGGGCGCCCGCTCAGCCATATCTCCGCCTCATCCAACGCCTGCCGTAACGCCGACCCTGGAGTGCTGCCCGACCACGCGCTGGCCGGCCACTGCGCCCCCGGCACTGGGACCTCCACGCTCCAGCGCCACCACGACCGCCTCCCAGAGCGCCCTCGCCCGGAGTTACGGCCTCCTGACTGGCCTCTTGGCTGGCCTGCTGAGGCGCCGCGGCGGTAGACGCTGATGTCCAACCCCGCGTCGTCATCGGGTAGCCGGCACACCGTGCGGGCCAGCTGCTGCAGCAACGGTGCCCACCCAGCCCACCGTGCGACGACCCCGTCGTCCACGATGGACGGCAGGTGAGCCGGTGCCTGCGCGGCCACGACCTCCAGCGCGGAGGCCGGATGGCCGGCGAGCTCGTACTGCTGCACTTCCCGCCCCGCCGGGGTGATCATCACCTCCCAGGACAGGTCCACCGACGGGTCCATCCCGTCCTGCTCGCCCAAGCGGCTGAAGGGCACGTAGGCCAGCGTCAGCTCGAAGTCCTGCCCCGGCGCCAGCTGGGCATCGACCGCCGTCAGGGCGCGGACGACGGCGTGCTCCACGTCCATCCAGGGACGCGGGTCGGCCCACCCTTTGGCCCCCGCCGGTGGTGGTTGGCTGTCCTCATCGGCCATGAGCCCACCCTGCCCGAGCAGGAACCGCCACGGAGCACAGACGCACAGTCACAGCGCTGTCCGGACAGCTGACGACCCAGCGGTCATGCCGAGTTGAGGACGGTTGCTGGGCTCGGCGCCGTTCACCCGAGAGGCCCGTGTTCGGCTACCAGTCCAGCCCAAGGAGCGATGCCACGATCAGGACGACCCCAATCACGATCCACCCTCCGGCACCCCACCGAAGGTTCCTGGCCGTGATGGTCGAGGCGGCTCGCTCACCGTTGACCTGCCGCTGCAAGTCACGCATCGGGCCCACGACTCTGCTCGCCCCGCGCCAGAACAAGACTCCGATGAGGAGCGCTACGACACCACCGATGAACGCCGGCCAGAAGATCGTCACCGGCAGCATCCTGGCGAGTCTGAGCAGGTCGTGCACGGTCATCCCGCGGTACGCACGGAGCGCACGGTCATCCCGCGGTGCGCGCAGCGCACGATCATCCGGAGAGCCAGCACATCGCTAGCCGCCTGAACCCGCCGCGAGCGAGCAGTTCATCGGCTCTGAGCCCACCGGCGACGCCGCATCCAAGCCCTGGCAGCAAGGACCAGTAGGTTGACCACCGCCACGTACGCAGCCACCAGGCCACCGAGCATGACTGCGGCCACCAGCCACAACGCGTCCTCCACAGCCAGCGGCGGCACCGTGCCCACCACGAACGCCACCCAGACCAGCGCGGGCCCCCACCAGGGGTGGATGCACAGGTGCGCCACCACGCTCACCACCGCCACAGCAGCGCCGACCCCGACAACCGTCCCGGCGGGCACCTCCGAGCCGGCCCACCCCGGCGCGGCCACGAAGAGGTAGCCGCAGACGACACCGCTCAAGGCCGCGAGCATCCACCACCCGACGGACACCGCGAGGGGCCAGCTGCGCGTCCGCGGCAGGAGGAAGCTGTCGCCGCGGTGTCCGTCGGGTGAGTGCATCCGGCTACCTTGCCTGCCCGGCGATGAGTTGCACGGACAGCGACGGGATCGATGCCCCGCTTGGCGCAACGGGCAAGACCTGCTGCATGTGCTTCAACACAGCCAGCGACCTCACGGTCGCCCCGCGATGAGCGTGGTCCTGAACTGCCGGAGGCGTCCCGGACATGTCGATGTCCAAGTCAGGTCGGTCCTGACCGATCGCGCGCACTCAGCAGCCGGCAGCCAGGTGCTCCAGGCCGACGGCCAAGACGTCGGCCAGCAGCAGCGCGTACCGTCCGTCCGGGTCCAAATCGGGATCGAACACGGTGACCTGAACCCCCACAGCCCCGGGAGCAAGGCGTGTGAGGAGTTCAGTCAGCTCCTGCAGAGACAGACCACCCGGATCCGGGCTGTCCACCGCCGGGAGGTGATCGGGGTCAAGGACATCGACGTCCAGGTGCAGCCAGTACCCATCACGAGCTCGGCCCACCACCTCCAGCGCCCGGGCCGCGCCTGCTGCGATGCTCGACGTGTCGTGGCCCCCGCGCAGCCGGCTGGCGGGGATGACGAGCCCGAGGGCGCCGCGTGCTTCGGCGAGGTGCTCGTCGTCGTCGCGGCATCCCAGGTGGGCCACGTGTTGCGCGGCGAACGAGGCTCCGGTGCCCTCCGGATCAGCGACGGCCGTCCAGTGCCGGCCGACGGCTGCCGCCAGGTCCTCTCCGGCCAAGCTCGCGCACGCCTCGCTGTTGCCGGGATGGCGGAAGTCGGTGTGTCCGTCGATGTGGATCAAGCCGTAGGAGCCGCGACGGGCCAAGGCCATGCCAGCACCCAGCAGCAGGCTGCAGTCACCGCCCAACACCAGAGGTGCCCGTCCTGCCGCCAACAGCTGTTCCAGCCGTGCCGCGAAGCGAGTGGCGTGGTCGAGGATCGCGTCCTGGTTGCGCAGCCGGTACCGGACGGTGCTGCTCCCCCCGGCACCGTCGTTGGTGGTGAGGTCATCGACGTAGCGCCCGGGCAGGACCACACCGACGTCTTCTGCTCCCTGGGCCATGAGCTGCCTGTGTAGACCGGCTTCTCGCAGTGCCTCGGGTGCCTTGGCGCAGCCGGGCACGCTGCCTGGCTGGGGTGGGCGCAGGCCGAGGTTGGTCGGGGCAGCGAGGATGGCGATCACGACGTCATCTTCTCCATCGAGTCATGGAACGGAACGCACGGTCATCCCGCCGTCCGGGGGCTCGATGACCTCGCGGTCTTGCCGATGTCCGGATGCAAGACGAGCACGATGATCACGCACATATCCGATGGCCGGTCACTCACATGCGCGCCGCGAGGTGCCCTTGCATGTCGCACCAGGGAGGATGCCGATCGTGTTTCGGCCTTGGGGCAACGTCGTGCTCATCCTTGGTGCTCTCGCTCTGATCGTTGTCTCCCTCGTTGACGTCAAACGGCGGCGCCGGCGCGGGGAGAAGGGGTGGACGACAAGTCACAAGCTGGGAGTCGTGTCCATGTCCCTCGTCGTCCTATCGCAGGCTCTGCCCCTGATCTAGTCGCACGGCCATCCCGCCCTGCGGGCGACGTCACGGTCATGGCGCCGTCCGGGCGCAGTCATGGGCAGTCGGCGACGTCCTGATATGCCGAAGAGCGAGTGGTGCCGCTGGCGGTGCCACCCTCTTGTGGTGGACATGCGTGAAGCCGCCCAGGCGTACTGCTTCCTCATCGACGAGGACGCACCAGGTGAGGAAGCAGGTGCCGAGAACGGCAAGACCGCCTTCGCTCTCCGCCTGCTGACTGCTCTCAGCGACGCCGTCGCCGCAGCCGTCCGCCTCCCCGAGGTCGAACCCAGCGACGCGGATCTACCCACGCCCATCACCCATGAACAGTGGCTCGCCTGCTACCAGCGCATCGGGAAGCTGACCGGTCTTAAGCCGGACTACTACTGGCAGGCGTCCTCCCCCTTCGCCGCCGACCAAGTACAGGCCGACATCAGTCTGGGAGACCTCAGCGACGACCTGGCCGACATCTGGCGCGACCTGAAGACCGGGCTGCTGGCCCTCGACGCCGGCACGAGCCTGCACGACGTCCAGTGGCAGTGGCGCCAGGACTACTGGACGCACTGAGGCCACCACGCCACCGGGGCGATGCGCGCGCTCCTGCTGCACCTGACCGACCACGGACACCCCCTGCCACCGAGGACCTGACCGACTGGCCCAAAGCGCGGTCATGGCGCGAGCCAGGACATCGTCGCCCGCGCTGTCTTGCACCCGCCAGCGTCGAGCATCCCTCACAGCCCGCCTATTCCACCCAAGGCAGCGGCCAGCAACAACGCGACGACGAACGCCCGCCCACCCCGCAACCGCCCAAGCCCCGGAGGCACGTACCGACGTCCCGGCAGCGGCCCCGACATCACCAGGAAGGCCGTCACCCCCAACGGCAGGGCCGACAACCAGAACCACCCCCACCGGCTCACCCACCGCGGCTCCGGGCCGCGAACGAGCAGCACCACCGCCCCGAGCCACTGCAGCACCCCGAGCAGACCCACCCAGCCGGGCACTCCCACCCCCCAGACCGTCGTGGTGACCGAGCTGCCGGTGTCGCCCCGGCGCTCCACCGACACGGTGGGGTCCCACTCCTGCACCAGCACACCGACGTCGTGACCGGTGACCTGCGGGATCGACGCCCCAGCGCCGCTCGTGCCGGTACCGCTGGTGCTCGAGTCCGCAGGATCGGTCACCAGCTGTACCTGCGCCTGGTACGTCCACCAGCCCGCATGCCACTGCACTTCCTGCCACGCCATCCCGGTCGATCCCGGGGGCAGGCCGCCGGTGACCTGGACCTGCGACACCTTCCCGGCCGCGACGTCGACCTGCAGGTCGTCCACGGTCGCTGCGCGTTCACCCCACACCAGGGTGGCCAGCAGGACCACCGGGGTGATGACCAGCAGCAGGACACGGACTCCGGCCCACCCGCGCCAGGACGCTGCAGGTGAGGAGCTGGGAGCGACGGCGGTGTCCAGCACCCTGGCAAGCTAGCGCTCCACGGTGAGCCATGTCGTGGTGTCAACACGATCAGTGGTCGAGACAGTCAGAGATCGCCGAACGACATCGCGGTCATGGCACGTTCGGTGCGCGGCACGTCATCTGGCCAACAGCAGGTCCCGCACCCGGCCCCACGCTGCGATCTCCTCCCGATGCCACCCCATCCGGTGAAGGCCGTCGAACAAGAGCCCGGCCTCCACGACGGCCTCCCGGTCCAGCTGGCCTCCCGCGACGACGCTCTGCACGCAGCCCGCCACAGTGCTCGCTGCACCCTGCAGTTCCATCCACTTCTCCCACTCATCAGCGGAAGCCTGGTCATCGGGCTGGCTCGAGTACGCATCAGCAGCATCCAAGGCAGCCTGCAGCTCCATGTCGCGGGGACCGACCATCCCAACAGTCTGACGTCTTCACCGACCTCGCGGTCATGGCGCCGGCCGGGCGCCTGCCGACCGCGCGGTCTTGCCGATCTGCGCGCGGTCGGGGGCGTGCCCTTGAGGCCGCGGCCGAGCCTGAGAAGCCCACTCAAGAAGAGGTGCTCGTGCAGGCTGAGCGAGCTCAAACGGGCTGCTGCTCGACCACGCAGTCGACGTCATCAGTCCGGCTGGCGTCATCGCCCTCCACAATGCGCACCTGTACCGGTACCCCAGCTCGCGGTTGCAGGGACGCCGAGCAGCTCCACACCGGCGCTGAATCGAAGTCCGAGGAGTCGGGATCATCAGGACAGTCACGGCCGAACATGCCGCACCCCACTTGAGAGGCGTGCAACTCGTAGCTGCCCGGCGGAAGCGCTTCGTCTAAGAGCACCAGGCCCACGGGATCCACGGTGACCGCTTTGGTTGCCGATCCGGTGATCAACTCCTGGGTGTCAGCGGCGGTGACCCGCACCAGGAAGGAGCTCGGCGAATCAGTGAGCCCGCGTCCCCACATGAGCCGGACCGTCACCGGCACGCTGCCCTCTCCATCACCAGGCGCAGGGGCCGTGGAGCCTGAGGTGCAGCCCGCCAAGGCTGCGGCCAGCAGCACGGTTCCGATCAGACCTCGTCGACGCGACGGCATGTCTCAGGATGCTCCCTGGATGGGGCGTCGGTCAGAACGTTGCCCCGTCCGCGCAGAGCCCTGGGGCGACGTCACGGTCATGGCGCCCTGCGGGCGAGGTCACGGTCATGGCGCGAGCCGCACGAGCTTCATCAACGTCCCGACGATCTCCCATCAGGAGTAGCTGTAGCCGATCGCGACGCGAGCTCGCTCCCGCAGCACCGCCACATCCGGCCACTGCACTCCGCTGAGCCGGTCCAGCAGCGCCTGCGCACTCGACAACGGCCGCCCCTGCCAGTCCAACCCCTCCTCCTCCGCCAAGACCACAACCTCACCCGGCGGAGTGCGCGCCAACTCCCCACCGCGCAGCACCGGCTCGAACGACTGCACCTCCTGCCCCTGCCGGGCGTACACGAAGCTGGAGTCTCCTTCGAGCCAGTGCACGCTGATGTACGGGCTGGGTGCCGGCGTGCGCGAGGTGAGGTCGCAGTTCACCCCGCTGAATCCGAACGGCTCGATGACGAACGTCCAGCCCGCCCACTCACCGGCGTACGAGGCCTGGCGCACCACCGACGGACCGTCCTCATCAGGCCACCCGTCGCCGGCTTCCCACGCCTGCGCCTCGGCGGGGGACATCAGCTCGGTGCTGTCGCGGGGGAACAGCAGCCGCAACGCCTCCTCCGCCGAGGCCCCCTGCAGAACGGTCAGACACCGGCCGAACTCACCCAGTTCCTGCTCGGACAGCTCGGCCGCAGGCACCTCAGAGGTCATGACGAGCAGTGTGGCGTCGAGCACGACCCTCGTCACGCAGAAGCTGCGCATCCCAGCGGCCAGATGCCCTCACTTCACCTGGTTGAACGCTGCTGCGCCAGCCGAGCACGCATCAGCTGACGCACGGTCATGGCACCCTGCGGGCGACGTCGCGGTCATGGCGCCGTCCGCGCGCTCGACGACCTCGCGGTCCCGTCGATCTGCGGTAGGTGGCGCTGGCAGTGGTTGCCCACCGCGGCCACCTATCCGGCACTCTGCTGCAGTGCCCGAAGAACCACCGGACGACGTCCTCGCCTACCAGCACCGCCTCACCCAGCTCAACGACGCCGACCTCGACCACGACCACGCCCTGCTGCAGCAAGTCCTCACCGACCCCGACGAGCTGGTCAGCGACGCCGCCATCACCCAGCACCTCGACCGGGTCGCCCGCGAACGACACACCGCAGCAGCCTTCACCGCCTGGGTCGAAGACCACCTCGACGCGCTACCCGCCGGCACCCACCGACGCCGACGCGCCGAGCAGTGGCGCACCTACAAGCAGCTCCTGGACAACCCCGCCCAGCCCTTGGACCTCGACGTCGTGGACGACTGGACTCAGCACCGACTGGCTGAGGGCAGCCACGAGCCCTCGCAGCTGTGGGACCTCTCGCGCGCTGGTCGCACCCGCCGCATCCGGGCTCAAGCCCACCAGCGTCTGCTGCGGGTGCAGCACGACAACGCCTCGACCAGCACCTCCACCGAGGTGCTGCAGCGCCTGGCCAACACGGGCCTCACCCGGCAGATCCGCACCACCGCCCAGCAACGCCTTGACGCGCTCTCGAGGTGACTGCTGGCCAGAGGTCGCCGACCTCACGGACATGCCGATGACCGAGGTCACGCTGGCACCTCACGACCCACCGCAGCTACGTTGATCAGGTCGTCCACCTGGTGAGCGGCAGCGCCCGCTGCCCGACCATGCTGAGACGGCAAAGGAGCATCGTGGGCGACTCGGTCTACGACTACCACCGCCTCGACTACCTCAACGTCTTCGACCACGTCCGCTGGCGGGGTCCTGACGACTTCGCCCGCCGGCTCGGCCTGCAACCAGACCACCCCGGTCAGCTCCTGTGCGCCGATGAGACCCACGCCGTCATCGACTGGGTCAGCGTCCCCGGCATCGGCCGCTACGACGGCCACTTCGACCCCCACTGGCTCGAACGCATCACCGAGCAGGAGTACGAGCGAGCCGCGCAGCAACTGCGCAGTCGATGGCCCGGCTTCGACCTGGACGACCGCGACGTACGAGCCGCCTGGACCCAGAACCGCTGGATCACCGCCGACGACCCCTTCCTGCCCGACACCCGGGTGAAGTGGATCGGCGACCAGGAGGCCACTGATCACTTGGGTCTTCAGCCGGAGCACCCGGGCACCATCCTGAGCAGCTCGGAGAAGCACGCCATCGTGCACTGGGTGGACGCCGAAGGGATCTTCGAGCACGAGGGCGTCATGGACCCCGGAAACCTGGAGGCCATCGACGATGAGGACTTCCAGCACCGCGCCCAGGCGTTGCGCGACTCGGGCTGGCGCTGGATCTACTACAACGCTGCCGACGGCTGGATGGACCCAGCCCTGCGGACCCATCCTGGTGATGAGTCATAGCGATCACCGTGCGCCGGTCCAACAACCTCGCGGTCATCCCGCAGACCAGGAGGTCGTCGACCTCGCGGTCTTGGCGATCTACGGATCTTGCGCGGTCGTCGACCTGGGCAGGCGCAGCTGCGGTGGCTACCCTGCTGGTGGCTCGGTGCAGCCTGCCGCTCGCGCCCTCCGGGGCTTGGTGAATGCACCGCTGGGCCCAGCCTCCCGCGGCTTCCCGGACGCGGCAGCAGCCGGCAACGCGAGCACCCGGCACAGCACCTGCCGCACAGGAAGGCGCACCATGACCCCCTCGACGACCCCCTCCTCGACCCCTGCTGCCCGCGCCAAGGACCTGGCCAAGCTGCTGCGCAGCGACCTGAACGCCGCCGGCATCGACATCCCCCACTCCCTAGCGCTGAAACTCATCGCCCACCAGCACGGCGCGAAGGACTGGAACACCCTCGCCGCCACGGCAGGCGCGCACATCGCGCCCGTGCCCGTGCAGGCGCCGGCGTTCGCCCCCGGCGTCCCGGTGCTGCGGGTGATGTCAGCCGAGGTGGCGCTGGGCTTCTACCGTGACTACCTCGGCTTCGCCTTGGACTGGGAGCACCGCTTCGAGGCCGGCTTCCCGCTGTACGTGCAGGTCTCGCGCGGGCAGACGGTCCTGCACCTGTCCGAGCACCACGGTGACGGCGGTCCTCACGGCGTCGTGTGGATCGCGGTGGCCGACGTTCACGCCCTGCACACCGAGCTGCACTCTCACCCCACCGCGCCCCTGCGACCAGGCGTGGACCTCGGCTCCCCCGGCGGGCCGACCCTGGAGGTCATCGACCCCTACGGCAACGTCCTGCGCTTCTGTCAGCGAGACGACAGCTGAGAGCCCGGCGGCGGCAAAGCAGGAAGCAACGTTCGACCTTGTCGTAGCCCGGGCGCGGCCACGACCGGTCCACAACGTCACGGTCATCCCGCGGTGCGCGGGCGCACGGTCATCCCGCGCTGCGCGCGACGTCGCGGGCATGGCACGACGTTCGCACAGCCGCGCCGCGCATCACGACGATCCGGGGTGCCTCTCGGGCCGGATCGGGAAGTCGGTAGCCGCCCGCGATGCTCCTCAGCTACACAGAACTCGTGCCGTCACCGCTTTCGCGCCCCGCGACCGTCGACCTGCCCGCATGAGCCACCACCGCGTCGAGGTCCCCGCCATCGTCGCGGCCAAGGCCGCCGCCGTCCCCGGCGGGCAGACCTGGGCCACCGACCTGCCCGGCATCCTGACCGCTCTGGAACGAGCCTGGTCCATCCACATCACCGAGCCCCTGCCCGGCGGCACCGCCTCCTACGTCACCCGCGCCCGCACCACCGACGGACGCCCGGTCGTGCTCAAGGTCGCCGCCCCCGGCACCGGCTTCGACCAGCAGGCCCGCACCCTGACCGCCGCCGCCGGGCGCGGCTACGTCCGGATCCTCGCCTACCACGCCAGCCACAAGGCGGCGCTGCTCGAAGCGCTGGGCACGTCACTGCACCACACCGGCCTGGCCCCGACCGACCAGCTGACCATCTTGGGTCGCTGCCTGCGCTGCGCCTGGCGCGTCCCCCCGGCCCCCGGGCAGGAACCGCAGGACAAAGCCGCCAGCCTCAGCCAGCTCATCACCGACCTGTGGCAGCGCCTGGACCAGCCATGCTCGCAGCAGGTCCTCGACTACGCCCTGACCTGCGCCGCCCGGCGTTCAGCCGCCTTCCCCACGCAGGTGCAGGCCGGTACCTGCGTCGTGGTGCACGGCGACGCCACCGCGGCCAACGCCGCCGGTGTCCTGACCGCCCGCACCGGCACCGAGGACGGCTTCGTCCTGCTCGACCCCGACGGTTTCCTCGGCGACCCCACCTACGACCTGGGGGTGGCCGTGCGGGACTGGTGCCCCCAACTGATGGCCACCACAACCCCGGTCAAGCTGCTGGCCGGCTACTGCCGCCTGCTGGCCGAGCAGACCGCCACGGACCCGGTGGCGGTATGGGAGTGGGGATACCTCGAGCGCGTCTCCACCGGGCTGTACGCCCTCTCCTTCGGTGCCGAGGAGCAGGCACTGCCGTACCTGCGCACCGCGCAGGCGCTGCTCGACGACAGGGGTGCATCGAGGATGTGACGGGCGCGGTCACGGCACTGGCAGGACGTCGCCGAGGTCCCGGGACGCGCGATGGAAGATGGCACTGGTAGTGAGCCCAGCCGCTCCGCTTCTAGGGTGGCGGGATGACGCCGGAGGTCACCGTCCGCCGAGCCCGCCCCAGCGACGCGCCGCAGATGGCCCGCGTCCACGTCACCTCCTGGCAGCAGACCTACCGCGGCGTGATGCCCGACTCCGTCCTGGACGACCCGGACCTCCTGCAAGCCCGGGAACGCTTCTGGACCGGGGCCCTGACCGATGAGCGCTGGCGCGCCAACCACGCCGCCGTCGCCGAACTCGACGGCACCGTCGTCGGCATCGCCATGTCCGGCCCTTCGCAGGAGCCCGATGCGACCGAGCACTTCCAGCTGCACCTCATCTACCTCGACGCGGCGCACCACGGCAGCGGGGCAGGGCCGGCGCTGCTGCACGCCGTCCTGGACCCCGATGAGCCGGCGGCCGTGTGGGTCGCAGACCCCAACCCGCGCGCCCACGCCTTCTACCGCAAGCACCGCTTTGCCCCCGACGGGCACAGCAGGACCGCTGAGGGCGTGCGCGAAGTCCGGTGGACCCGGCCCGCCGGCTCGCGGTGACGACAACCCGCCACGCTCGACGTCGCGGTCACCCACGCCACCTGTGAGGCCAGGTAGGTCCTCGGCCACTCCCCCGGCAGGTCGTACCGATCTTCGACAAGGACAGATCGGATGAGACAAGTCGGCCGCTGGCCGTCTCACGAGACCTGTCCAGCTGCAGGTCACGGCCGTAGCATCGGACAGGTCGAATGAGAACGGACAGCCGCTGTCCGTTCTCATCTGATCTGTCGCAGTCTCATGAGACCTGTCGCAGTTCTCACGTGATCTGTCGCAGCTCCTCAGCGGATCTGTCGCAATGTCCCACCACCTACCAAGACGGCTTCGCCGCGATCAGGACTTGATCGTCCGACTCCCGCAGCGGGCGCACCACAGGAACGGGACCCGCACCCGTGGCCTACTCAGCGAAGTCCGCGCGTACGCTGGCCCGCTCCCCCGCCGGGGGACGACTTCACGGTCATGCCGATGTCCGAGTGGTCCTTGAGCACGACGATCACCTGCATATCCCCTGCGCTGCGGGCGACGTCGCAGTCATCCCGCACTCGGGGTGTCCCTGGTCGTCTCATGACCTCTCTTCTCCCAACTCCTGATCATGGACGTCTAGGCTCGCTCAATGCCGCGCGACCTCGTGCAGGACAGCCTGACCGCCTTGAACGAAGGGGTGCCCACTGCGCCACCACGCCTGAGCCGGCGCCGCCGCTCGGCCGTCCTGGCCCTAGACATGGATGGAGACATCGCCTGCACCCTCATCGCCCGCCGCCGCGTGGGCTACGTGGCCAGCGAGACCTACCTGTTCGAGCTGCAGAACGGCGAGTGGACCTACCTGGGAGGTGGCGGCGGTCCCGGTGACGACCTGTTTCGTCCCCGCCCCGCACCCACCCCAGAGGGCGAACACCTGCATCCGATGGGCAGCGCAGCGATCAGGCGTGCCCCCGGCCGTCGGGGTGCCTGGATACGCGACATCGAACTGCGCTGCAGCCCGCAGGTGGCCTCCCTGAGCGTCAACGGGCGGTCGTTGGCCGTGGCGGAGCACGGCAACGTCGTGGTCGTCTGGGACTCGCCCAACGCGCCGACGCTCACCGCGATGGATGCCGACGGCCGCGCACTGCAGACGTTTCGACCTGCCTCCACCTGACCGCGCGCTCATCTCGCGCTGCGGGCGACGTCGCGGTCATCCCGCGGTACGCGCGGAGCGCACGGTCATCCCGTGTGGTGCGCGGTCGCGACTGGCCGCCGACGTCGCGGTCGTGTCGAGATGCGCGTGGTCACAGTCCTAGACAGGCTGCAGCAGGAGACGCAGTACAGCCGCCACCCTGCTGGCACGATGCCGACATGGACACCTGGGCCCTGCTCGTCATCGCCGCCGCGCTATCAACCCTCAGCGGCGTACTGATCGCACGAGCCAACCCCGCTCATCCCACCCCCTGGTGGGGCCGCCTTCGGCGACGACCGGCCCTAGCGGTGGCGACCAGTGCGGCAGCCATCGTCGCCGGCCTGTGGCCGGCCCTGGACTTTCACACGCAGTCGATTGCCTTGCTGCTTGTGGTGGGCCTGGCGGCGGCCTTCGCGCCAGAGTTCGCCGTACTAGCTCGGCACAACCAGCGCCTGCGCCAGGAACCGACGCCAGATCACTGAGCCAGCGCCGGCACCCACTCGGCCAGCCCGCGCAGCGCGTGACGTCACGGTCATCCCGCACGCCGTGACGACGGTCGAGGGCTTCGCCTACCGTCGCAGGGCATGGAGCAGAGCACCGAGTCGAAGATCGTGGCCAAGCACATCCCCGGCAACCCCGACCTGCCGCGCGATGACTACGCCGACGTCCTCAGCTGGCACTACCAGCACGGGGACCCCCAAGACGGCGAACGAGTCCGCGTCTTCCTCCGCAAGAGCGGGGACTTCGTCGCCGAAGGCACCTGGGAGTACCGCCGCGCCCAGCCCGACGGCAGCAGCGAGGCCGTCGTCCACACCGATGACCAGGACACCGTCGCAGTCCCTGCCGGCGTTCGCCTCGAGGTCGTCCAGGCCCTGCCCCGTCCCCGTCCGCCGGTGCTCACCGCCTCGGAGCTGTACGTGGCCGCCGAGCTGCTGGAGGAGCTGGGCGCGGTCTACGCCGGGGAGAAGCTCGGTGAGCTAGCTAGCGCTGTCGCCGAGAAGATCGCGGACGGACTGGATCTGCGCAAGAGCCCACCACACGCGTAGGACCGTCCGGTCATCCCGCCGTCCGGGCGCAGTCGCCGTCTCGCAATGGTCGGCTGTGGGACGCGGGATGCCGTTATGAAGACCCTCCAAGATGACCAATCGGTGCCGGCCGGGTCCGTGCAGGACCGTCTACCGCGCCATCGCACGAGCCAGCGCTGGAGCCGCAGTCGAGCCCCAGTAAAACCGTGTAGCCGAGCGCATGGACGGTGGGTGAAGCTGTTTGGTGTGAGCCCGATCCTCCTCGCCCCGACCGCCGACCTGCGCGCCTCCTGGCTGCAGGCCCGCGAAGAGGAGGGCCCCGGCGTGCACCTGCACGGCGCGGGCCTGCGCGAGCACGACGACGTCAACACACCCGCCGGCTTCACCGCGTGGACCGCGCGCCTGCGCAGCTGCGCCGACACCTCCGTGCCCCCCGCACCGGGCTGGGTCCACTCGACCTACCGGTGGGTCGTCGAGAACGACACCTACCTCGGGACCATCGACCTGCGCCACGAGCTCAACGACTTCCTGCTCGAAGCCGGGGGTCACATCGGCTACAGCATTCGACCCAGCGCCCGCCGCCGCGGCCTGGCCACCTGGGCCCTGGCCCGCACCCTCGAGCGCGCCCACGCCATGGGCCTGGACCGGGTCCTGCTCACCTGCGACCCCGACAACACCGCCTCCGCCGCGACGATCGAGCGCAACGGCGGCCGGCTCGAGGACACCCGGGACACCGTCCTGGGACCCAAGCGCCGCTACTGGATCACGTTGTAAGTCCAGCCCTGCCGCTGCATGCACTCCTAGGACGGGGCTGCTGACGCTCACCGCGACCTCATCGGGTCGCTGTCTCATAACCGGTCGGCTGTGAGACACGAGAAAGTCACCACGCAGTGTCACCAACCTGGGTGATCTTCTGGTCATGTCGACGACAGGGGGACGCTTGCCGTCGGTGCACTGGTGCACCGGTGAGCGTCGGGTCACCTCTGAGCGTCGGGTCAGCTCGTGGTGTGCGCGGGGGCGTTCAGGGCGTCGCGCACCACGGGGAAGAGGTCTCCCCAGCAGTGGACGATCTTGCCGTCGGCGACCCGGTACACGACCAGCTCCTGGACGGTGATCCGGCGGCCGGTGGGGGCGATGCCGCTGAAGGGTGCGCTGTGCGTGCCATGGCCGGTCAACCGTGCGGCGATCGTGTCACCCTCGATGATCACCTGCTGCACCTGCCAGCGGTAGTCGGGGAAGGCGGTGCACACGGCCCTCACGCCGTCGATGTAGGCGGCCAGCCCGTCGATGGGCCCGGACCCGCTGACCTGCTCGGCGACGAACTCGCCCAGCTCGTCGACGCGGTGCTCGTTGCAGCAGGTCAGGTAGCGCTCGTACAGGGCGAGCACGTCGGCGCGTTCGGGTGCCACCGGGCCATGCTCACACGGTGCAGCGGTGGTGCACCCCGTCCACGGGACCTGATCGCCAGGATGACGACCACGCGGCCACGCCGCCGTCCAGGCACGGTAACCATCTTGAAAATGGTCGGTTCTGCGATGGCTGGGCCAGCCAGGCAACGCCTCCCCGAGCCGGTGCGCCCGCCGGGTGGCGAGCTGCACGCCTCTGGGCATCCTTGATCCACTACGAGCCGACCGGTGTCGGCTCGCTCAGTCGATACGCGGAGGTCCCTTCGTGAACCGGCAGTCGCAGCAGTCCCCACGAGCTGGCCTGCTCGCCTCCGGGGCGCTCTTCAGCCTCATCGGGGTAGCGGTCTTCTTCTTCGCCGGCGATCTGAGCGATCGCTCACCGCGGGGTGTGCCGCTGTGGCTGCTCGGTGCCCTGATGCTCGCCTGCGGCCTCGGCCTGCTCATCGCCGGGCTTCGTCGGGGACGCGCCTGAGCGCGAGCACGCGCCGGCGCCGTGCTCGCGCTGCTGTGCTCGCGGTGCCGTGCTCGCGGTGCCGTGCTCGCGGTGCCGTGCTCGCGGTGCCGTGCTCGCGGTGCCGTCCTCGCGGTGCCGTGCACGCGGACCCCCGCTCGCGGGCGGGTGCTCGCG
>NZ_JBJLSJ010000061.1:0-14017 GCF_050871975.1 Kineococcus rugosus
GTGCGGGGCCCGGCCGGGGCCCGCACCGGGGCCGGGACCGGGGCCCGCACGGGGCCGGGGTTAGACGACCTCGTCGAGCCCGGCCTCCAGGGCCCGCTCGACGAGCTTCTTGACCTCCTGGGCCCGGGCCCGGGTGGTGACCATGAGGGCGTCGGGGGTGTCGACGACCACGAGGTCGTCGACGCCGAGGAGCGCGACGACGCGGTCGTTGGCGGGCACGACGAGCCCGCCGGCGACGCCCTCGGTGAGGACGAGGCCGGGGTCGCCCAGGACCTTGGGCCGGTCGGCGTCGGCGGGCAGCAGGTCGCCGAGGGAGGAGAAGTCGCCGACGTCGTCCCAGCCGAAGGTGGCGGGCACGACGGCGACGCGGCCCTCCTCGGCGGCCGGCTCGGCGACGGCGTGGTCGATCGCGATCGCGGGCAGCGCGGCCCACTGCTCCTCCAGGACCGCGTCGCGCTGGGGGGTGTCCCAGGCGTCGGCGATGCGCTGCAGACCGGCGTGCAGGGCGGGGGCGTGCGCGGCGAGCAGCTCGAGCAGGACGTCGGCGCGGGTGACGAACATGCCGCCGTTCCAGCGGTAGTCGCCGGTGGACAGGTAGGCCGAGGCGGTGCGGGCGTCGGGCTTCTCCTTGAACTGCACGACGCGGCGGGCGTTGGGGGCCCCCTCCAGCCGCAGGCGCTTGCCGAGGCGGATGTAGCCGAAGCCGGTGGCCGGGTGGGAGGGCGCGATGCCGATGGTGACGACGAACCCGCGGCGGGCGGTGACGACGGCCTCCTCGACGGAGCTCTCGAAGTCGTCGCGGCCGGAGATGTTGTGGTCGGCGGCGAAGGAGCCGAGGACGGCGTCGGGGTTGCGGCGCACGAGGACGGCGGCGGCCAGGCCGATGGCGGCCGCGGAGTCGCGCCGGGCCGGTTCGCGCAGGATGTTGGCCTCGGGCAGGTCCGGCAGCTGGGCGGCGACGGCGTCGGCGTGGGAGCGGCCGGTCACGACGAGCAGCCGGTCGGCGTCGGCCAGGGGCAGCAGCCGGTCCCAGGTCTGCTGCAGGAGGGTGCGGCCGCGGCCGGTGAGGTCGAGCAGGAACTTGGGCCGGTCGCTGCGCGACAGCGGCCACAGCCGGGTGCCGGCCCCGCCGGCGGGCACCACCGCGTGGAAGTCGGACAGGTCGATCTGGGCGTCCTCGAGGTCGTCCTCCGACCACGACGCCGACCAGGCCCCCGGTCCAGCGGGCCGGCTGGTGCTGTGCTGTCCCCCGTCAGTCATGCGGGCGAACCTACCGGGGCGGGCCGGGCGCGACCGGGAGATCACCCCCACGGGTCCGCCGAGCGGGTGCTCCTGCCTCCGACACGCCGTAGGAGGTTGCGCGGACGGCCCTGCGTGGTCCACGGTAGGTGAGGCTGACCTGCGTGACGCGCACCTCACGGCGCCGTGAGTCCTTCATCACAAATCCCCCACGGGCCCGCCCGTGGGGCGGCCCGCGCGTGACCGCGCGCCTACAGTGGATCCCAGACGCCGCCGCCTGCGCGCCGTAGCCCCGGTGGACCCGGCGTCGAGGAGCACTCGAGGAGGACGCTGGTGGCCACGAGCCTGACCCCACCCGGACAGGGGACGCCCGCCGGGAGCAGGAAACCCGCAGGAACCCTCTACCGGGGCCGCGAAGGCATGTGGTCGTGGGTGATGCACCGGATCTCCGGTGTCCTGATCTTCTTCTTCCTCTTCGTCCACGTCCTGGACACCGCGACCGTGCGGGTCTCCCCCGAGGTCTACAACGGCGTGATCGGCCAGTACAAGAACCCCGTCATGGGCCTGGGCGAGGCCGGCCTCGTCGGCGCGGTCGTCTTCCACGCCCTCAACGGGGTCCGCATCATCCTCGTCGACTTCTGGTCCGGCGGCACCAAGCACCAGCGCAAGCTGTTCTGGGGCGTCGTGGTCGTGTGGGTCGCCCTCATGGTGCCGTTCCTCGTCCGCCACCTGACCAACGTCTTCACCCACTGAGGGGCGCAGTCGTGAGCACTGATCAGACCCCCGGCGGCAGCTACGCCCCCGCCCTGGAGACCCCGCGCTCGCCGTACAAGCGCAACAAGCCGACCCGGACCAACTGGGAGCTCTACGGCTGGCTGTTCATGCGCGTGTCCGGCGTCGTCCTCATCGTCCTCGTCTTCGGCCACCTGTTCGTCAACCTCATGACGGGCACCGGGATCCACCAGGTCGACTGGGGTTTCGTCGCCGGCAAGTGGTCCAGCCCCTTCTGGCAGGTCTGGGACCTGCTGATGCTGTGGCTGGCGCAGCTGCACGGCACCAACGGCGTCCGCACCGTCATCAACGACTACGCCGAGCGCGACGCGACCCGCTTCTGGCTGAAGATGGCGCTCTACCTGGCCACCGTCATCGTCCTCGTCGTCGGCACGCTGGTCATCTTCACCTTCGACCCGTGCATGGACCCGAACTCCACGCTGGACGTCTGCCGCCCGGCGATCGACAACGTGCCCACCGTCACCAGCCCGAACACCTGATCCGAGAGCGGAGCAGCCACCATGCAGACGCACCAGTTCGACGTCGTCATCGTCGGCGCGGGCGGCGCGGGGATGCGCGCGGCCCTGGAGTCGGGCCAGCGGGCCCGCACCGCGGTCCTCACCAAGCTCTACCCGACGCGCTCGCACACCGGTGCGGCTCAGGGCGGCATGTGCGCCGCGCTGGCCAACGTCGAGGAGGACAACTGGGAGTGGCACACCTTCGACACCGTCAAGGGCGGTGACTACCTCGTCGACCAGGACGCGGCCGAGGTGATGTGCAAGGAGGCCATCGACGCGGTCCTCGACCTGGAGAAGATGGGCCTGCCCTTCAACCGCACGCCCGAGGGCAAGATCGACCAGCGCCGCTTCGGCGGGCACACCCGCGACCACGGCAAGTCCCCCGTGCGCCGCAGCTGCTTCGCCGCCGACCGCACCGGCCACATGATCCTGCAGACCCTCTACCAGCAGTGCGTGAAGCACGAGGTGGAGTTCTTCAACGAGTTCTACGTCCTGGACCTGCTGCTCGTGCCGCAGACCGAGGCGAGGACCGGCACCGAGATCGAGGGCGCCGCCGAGCAGCCCGGCCTGGCCACCCCGCCGACCATCGGCGTCCCCGGGGACAAGCGCATCGCCGGCGTCGTCGCGTACGAGCTCGCCACCGGCGAGATCCACGTCTTCCAGGCCAAGTCGGTCGTCCTGGCCACCGGCGGCGCGGGCAAGGTCTACAAGACGACCTCGAACGCGCACACCCTCACCGGCGACGGCATGGCCATCGCCTACCGCCGCGGCCTGCCGCTGGAGGACATGGAGTTCTTCCAGTTCCACCCGACCGGCCTCGCGGGCCTGGGCATCCTGCTGTCCGAGGCCGCGCGCGGCGAGGGCGGGATCCTGCGCAACGCCGACGGCGAGCGGTTCATGGAGCGCTACGCCCCCACCATCAAGGACCTCGCCCCGCGCGACATCGTCGCCCGGTCGATGGCCAACGAGGTGCGCGAGGGCCGCGGCGCCGGGCCGAACAAGGACTACGTCCTGCTCGACCTGACCCACCTCGAACCGGCGCACATCGACGCCAAGCTCCCCGACATCACCGAGTTCGCCCGCACCTACCTGGGCGTCGAGCCGTACACCGAGCCCGTCCCGGTGTACCCCACGGCGCACTACGCCATGGGCGGGGTGCCGACGAACGTCGACGCCGAGGTGCTGCAGGACAACACCCGCGTGGTGCCGGGCCTGTACGCCGCCGGCGAGGTCGCCTGCGTCTCGGTGCACGGGTCCAACCGCCTGGGCACCAACTCCCTGCTCGACATCAACGTCTTCGGCCGCCGCGCCGGCATCGCCGCCGCGGAGTACGCGAAGAAGGCCGAGTGGATCGCCGTGCCCGACGGCTCGGAGCTGCCCGTCGTGAACTGGATGGCCGAGCTGCGCGACCGCCCCCAGGGCGAGCGCATCTCCGACATCCGCCGCGAGCTGCAGGAGTCCATGGACGCCAACGCCCAGGTGTTCCGCACCGAGGCGACGCTCAAGCAGGCCCTCACCGACATCGAGCGGCTCAAGGAGCGCTACGCGCGCGCCTCGGTCCAGGACAAGGGCAAGCGCTTCAACCTCGACCTGCTCGAGGGCCTGGAGCTCGGATTCCTGCTCGACCTCGCCGAGGCGATGTGCCTGGGCGCCCTGGAGCGCAAGGAGTCCCGCGGCGGCCACTTCCGCGAGGACTACCCCAACCGCGACGACGTGAACTACATGCGGCACACCATGGTCTACCGCGAGCACGCCGCCGACGGGTCCTACTCGACGCGCCTGGACTTCAAACCGGTCGTCCAGACCCGTTACCAGCCGATGGAGCGCAAGTACTGATGTCGACGTTCGAGACGAGCCCGCGGGAGACGAACGCCGAGGCGGGTCCGGCCAAGTCGGCCGAGACCGCCCGCAGCGGCGGGGGTCGCCCCTCGGCGGGCGAGGGCCAGGGGACGGGCGGGACGGGCGAGATCCCCTCGTTCACGATCACCCTGAAGCTGCGCCGGTACGACCCGGAGAAGGACTCCGAGCCGCACTGGGAGAACTACGAGCTGACGATGCACGGCACCGACCGCGTGCTCGACGCCCTGCACAAGGTGAAGTGGGAGCAGGACGGGACCCTGACGTTCCGCCGCTCCTGCGCCCACGGCGTGTGCGGTTCGGACGCGATGCGCATCAACGGCCGCAACCGGCTGGCGTGCAAGACGCTGCTGAAGGACCTCGACATCAAGAAGCCCATCGTCGTCGAGCCCATCAAGGGCCTGCCGATCGAGAAGGACCTGATCGTCGACATGGAGCCGTTCTTCGCGGCCTACCGCGAGGTCATGCCGTTCCTCATCACCAAGGGCGCCGAGCCGACCCGCGAGCGCATCCAGTCCCAGGCCGACCGCGAGCGCTTCGACGACACCACCAAGTGCATCCTGTGCGCCGCGTGCACGTCGAGCTGCCCGGTGTTCTGGAACGACGGCCAGTACTTCGGCCCCGCCGCGATCGTCAACGCGCACCGGTTCATCTTCGACAGCCGCGACCAGGCGTCGGACCTGCGCCTGGAGATCCTCAACGACAAGGAGGGCGTGTGGCGCTGCCGCACGACCTTCAACTGCTCCGAGGCCTGCCCCCGCGGCATCCAGGTGACCCGGGCGATCGCCGAGGTCAAGCAGGCGCTGATCTCCCGCAAGCTCTGAGGCACCACGACGGAGGGCCCGACCGCCGGTGCGGTCGGGCCCTCCGTCGTCCCGCCGCCGTGGAGCGGTCAGCGCGGTTCGGCGGTGAGCCGGTCCAGGGTGACCCCGGCGAGGAGGTCGGGTATGACGTACCGCTCGGGTCCGAGCCGCGGCATCCGCACGCCGACGCCCGTCGTGAGCCGCCAGCCGCCCGGGACCGTCCCGGTCAGCGCCTCCCTCAGGTTGTCGATCACGTCCTGGTGCACGACGGAGGGGGGCGGGGTCACGATGAGCTGGCCGTCCAGGATCTCGTAGCGGTACCCGTCGTCGGGCAGGGCGAGCAGGTCGTCGAAGGTCCACTCGCGGTGCAGCACGGTCACCGCGTCGACGTCCCGACGACGAGGCGCTCGCGCGACTCCAGGGTCGCCGCCCGGGTCGCTAGGCTCGCGGGGTGCTGGACCTGGTCGAACGGGACGTGTCGGTGGCCGGACGGGCGCTCGCGCTGAGGGTGCCGCGCGACCTGGAGGCGCTGTTCACCGAGGAGGCGTTCGCGCGGGACGAGTTCGTGCCGTACTGGGCCGAGCTGTGGCCCAGCGCGCTGGCGCTCGCGGAGGTGCTGGCCGGTCGCGGGCCGGGCACCCGCACGCTGGAGATCGGGTGCGGGCTGGGCGTGCCGTCCCTGGTCGCCGCCCTCGCCGGGCAGCGGGTGACGGCGGCCGACTGGTCCCCCGACGCCGTCGCGGTGCTGCGGGACAACGCCGCCGCCAACGGCGCCGACCTCACCGTGACCGAGTGGAGCTGGACCGCGGACCCCGCTCCCCTGGCCCCGCCCTTCGACCTCGTCGTGGCCGCCGACGTCCTGTACGAGCGGCGCGACGTGGAGCCGATCCTGGACGTCCTGCCCGCCCTCGTCGCCCCCGGCGGTGAGGCGTGGGTCGCCGACCCCGGCCGCCTGCCCGCGCCGGAGTTCCTGGAGCGCGCGGCCCGGGCGTGGACGGTGGGCCGGCTGCCGCACGGCGGGCCGGCCGGGGTGACGGTGCACCGCCTGACGCGACCGGCCTGAGCCCGGCGAGGGTGCGGCGCGCGCGGGCCGGCGCGTCCCTCCGTAGAGTGCGGGCAGAGCCACCCGGGGAGGGGCATGCGCCACCAGGACCGCTACCTGCAGATCAGCCGCATCCTGTCGCGGCACGGTCTGGGGTACTTCATCGACGCCCTCGGGCTCGAACGGTGGGTGCGCACCGACTGGGAGCTGTTCGGCCGCCCCCGCGAGCGCGAGCGGCACTCCCGCGCCGAGCACGTCCGCCTCGTCATGGAGGAGCTCGGCCCGACGGCCACCAAGATCGGGCAGATCCTCTCGACCCGCCCGGACCTGCTGTCCCCCGCGTTCCAGCGCGAGCTGGAGAAGCTGCAGGACAGCGCGAGCCCGGTGCCGTGGGAGGTGGTCCGCAGCGCCGTCGAGGAGGAGCTGGGCGCCGAGCCGGAGGAGCTGTTCGTCCACTTCAGCCGGGACCCGCTGGCCAGCGCCTCGATCGGCCAGGCCCACACCGCCGTCCGGGAGGACGGCACGCAGGTCGTGGTGAAGGTCCGCCGCCCCGGGGTGGTGGAGGAGGTCGAGGGCGACCTGGAGATCCTGCGGACCCTCGCCGTCCAGGCCTCGCGCCGCTGGTCGGTCGCGGCCGACTACGACGTCGTCGGTCTGGCGACGGACTTCGCGGACACGCTGCGGGCCGAGCTGGACTACCTGGCCGAGGGCCGCAACGCCGAGCGCTTCGCCCGCAACTTCCACGGCGACCCCGACATCCACGTCCCGCAGGTCTTCTGGGAGACCACGACGTCGCGGGTCATCACGCTGGAACGGCTGCACGGCGTGAAGATCAGCGACGACGCGGCGCTCGCCGAGCACGGGATCGACCGGTCGGCGCTGGCGGCGCGGGCGACCCGGCTGCTGGCGGACATGGTCTTCGAGCACGGGTTCTTCCACGCCGACCCGCACCCGGGCAACTTCCTCATCGAACCGTCGGGGCGCATCGGGCTGCTCGACTACGGGATGGTCGGGGAGGTCGACGAGCGCTCCCGCGAGCACCTGGCGATGCTGCTGGTCGCGTTCGACCGGCGGGACCCGGCGCGCATCGCCGCCGCGTTCGCCACGATCGGCGTCACCGAGCACCGGGTGGACCGGGTGCGCCTGGCCGCCGACTGCGCGCACCTGCTGCGCACCTACGAGGGGCTGCCGCTGGGGCGGATCTCGGTCGGCGACATCGTGCGCGACGTGCTGGAGATCCTGCGCCGGCACCACCTGGCCCTGCCCCGCAACCTGGCCCTGGTCGTGAAGATGATCGTCATGACCGAGGGGCTGGGGGCGAGCCTGGACCCCGACTTCCAGCTGGGCCGGATCCTGGGCCCGTACGCGCGGCGCCTGGTCCGCAGCCACTTCGACCCGCTGGTGCTGGCCAAGCGGGTGCGGCAGGCGGGCGTGGACTTCGCGCAGCTGGGCGTGGAGCTGCCGGGTCAGCTGGGCCGGCTGCTCGACGTGCTGGACCGGGACGGCATCTCGGTGTCGCTGCGCACCGACGAACTCGACCCGCTGGTGGCGCGGCTGGAGCGGATCGGCAACCGGCTCGTCGTCGGCCTCGTGGTGTCCGCGGGCATCGGGGCCCTGGCGACCCTCGGCTCGACCGACCCCGAGCGGCTCAAGCCGCACGAGACGAAGGTCGTCGCGGTCGGCGGCGCGGCGCTGGCCGGGCTCACCGGGTACCTGGGGTGGACCGCCCGCGGGCACCGGCGCCGGCGGCGCTGACGTCGCCGGCGCCCGCGGGGGTGTCTCAGGGGTGTCCCCGGGGTGCCCTCAGGAGAAGCTGGCCTGCACGACGCGGCCGTCGCCGGGGCGGGCGAAGCGGGACCGGCGCAGGTCGCGCACGACGAACCCGCGGGTGATGAAGCGGTCGGTGCCGTCGAAGCGCGGGGCGAACGGGGAGCGTCCGTGCATGGCGCGCAGGTTGTCCAGCAGCAGCACGTCGCCGGGCTGCAGGACGACGGCGTGCCGGTGCGCGACGTAGACCTCCAGGACCCGCTCCAGGAGGGCCTGGGCGTGCTTGGTGACGCCGTGCATGAGGTCCTGGTCGACGAGCATGGTGGGGTCGTCGGCGTCCCCGGACAGGATCGGGAAGGGGCCGCGCACCTCGCGGGTGTCGAGGTAGTCGGCGAACGACTCGTCGACGAGCGTGGTCCACAGCGGCCGGAACAGCTCGAGCACGTCGGCGGGGTCGACGTGCGGGAGCAGGTCGAGGGCGCGGAAGGCGTACGTCGCGGCGTCGGCGTCGCCGCGCAGGCAGCCGAGCACGACGTAGTCGGGGCGCAGGCCGGAGAAGCACTGCTCGGTGTGGGCCTCGAGCTCGACGCGCGAGCCCTGCGACTGCTGGGTCGCGGCGAGCTTCGCGTTCGGCACCATGTCCTGCAGGAGGTGCCCGTGGCCCTCGGCGGCGTACCCGACCATGTGGCCCAGGGCGTGGCTGACGACGGCCTGCTGGCGGGCGAGCAGGGTGCGGCCGCCGACGCCGCCGCGGTTGTCCGGCGGGGTGGCGGGCAGGTCCCCGACCTCCAGGCCCCGCAGGACGAGGACCCCGCTGTCGGAGCCGCGCTCTTCGAACGCCCAGAGGGTCTCGGCGAGGTCCTGCGGGAGCTCGCGGGCGAGCAGCCGGGCCTGGCGGCCGAAGGCCTCCGGTGCGGTGACGGGATCGGTGGTGAGCCGGGACCCCAGCCGGGCGAGCGCGGTGCGCTCCGCCGGGGCCAGTTCACGGATCGTCGGCACCACGGCCGAGGAGTCGAGGAACACCGAGGACACGAGCAGCTCCCATCGTCGACGCGCTGTCAGGACACCGTAGCGCGTCGACGACGGGCAGTCTGCCTAGTCCAGGGGTGGCGAACTGGACAATCTGTCAGCGCTTGATCATCCCGTGCGGGTCGATGACGAACTTCTTCGGCGCCCCGGCGTCGAACTCGGCGTACGCGGCGGGCGCCTCGTCCAGCGAGATCGGCGTCGCCCCCACGGCCTTCGCGATCTGCACCTTGTCGTGCAGGATCGCCATCATCAGCCCGCGGTGGTACTTCATGACCGGGCACTGCCCCGTCGTGAAGGACAGCGACTTGGCCCACCCCGTGCCGAGGTCGAGGGACAGCGAGCCCTTCTTGGCGGCCTCGTCGATCCCGCCCGGGTCACCGGTGACGTACAGGCCCGGGATGCCGAGCGCGCCACCGGCCGCGGTGAGCTCCATGAGGGAGTTCAGCACCGTCGCCGGCGCCTCCTGCGCCGACCCGGCGCCGTGCCCGCGCGCCTCGAAGCCGACCGCGTCGACCCCGCAGTCCACCTCCGGCACCCCGAGGATCTGCTCGATCTGGTCCTTCGGGTCGCCCTGGGAGACGTCGACCGTCTCGCAGCCGAAGCTGCGCGCCCGTTCGAGGCGGTCGGCGTTCAGGTCGCCCACGATGACGACGGCCGCGCCGAGCAGCTGGGCCCCCACGGCGGCGGCCAGCCCCACCGGCCCGGCCCCCGCGACGTACACCGTGGAGCCCACGCCGACCCCGGCGGTGACGGCGCCGTGGAAGCCCGTGGGGAAGATGTCGGACAGCATGGTCAGGTCGAGGATCTTCTCCATCGCCTGGTCGCGGTCGGGGAACTTCAGGCAGTTGAAGTCGGCGTAGGGCACCAGGACGTACTCGGCCTGGCCGCCGACCCAGCCGCCCATGTCGACGTACCCGTACGCCGAGCCGGGGCGGTCGGGGTTCACGTTGAGGCAGATGCCGGTCTTGCGCTCCTTGCAGTTCCGGCACCGGCCGCAGGCGATGTTGAACGGCACCGACACCAGGTCCCCGACCTGCAGGAACTCCACGTCCCGGCCGACCTCGACGATCTCGCCGGTGATCTCGTGACCCAGGACCAGGTTCGGCGGGGCGGTCGTGCGGCCGCGGACCATGTGCTGGTCCGAGCCGCAGATGTTGGTGGCGACGAGCTTGAGGATGACCCCGTGGTCGACCTTGCGGCCGACGTTGGCGGGGTTGACGCCCGGGCCGTCCTTCAGCTCGAACGTCGGGTAGTCGATCGACTGGACCTCGACCTTCCCGGGTTCGAGGTAGGCGACGGCGCGGTTGCCGCTGGCGGTGCTCGTGGTCACGGAGGGGGCCTCTCCTCTCGGGCGCCGACTCCGCTGTCGGCGCGCTGGGCCCCACCCAACCCCGGCGGGCTGCACCGCGCAAGAGCACGCCGGCCGCTCCCCCGGCACCCGCGGCGCGCCGGGGGCGCCGGGGGTGCCGGGGGGGGTGCGTCAGCCGACGACGGCGGGCACCGCGTTGCGGCTGACCACCGACGCGTACCAGAGGGCGCTGTCCTTCACAGTGCGCTCCTGCGTCGCGTAGTCGACGTGCACGACGCCGAACCGCTTGGAGAACCCGTAGCCCCACTCGAAGTTGTCCAGGAAGGACCACAGGTAGTAGCCGCGGACGGGGGCACCGGCCTCCACCGCGTCGAGCACCGCGGCGAGGTGGTCGCGCAGGTAGCGGGTGCGCTCGACGTCGTGGACCTGCCCGGCGACGACGACGTCGTCGTAGGCGGCGCCGTTCTCGGTGACCAGCAGCTCCAGACCGGGGTGCTCGCGGTGGATGCGAAGCAGCAGCTCGGTCATGCCGCGCGGGTCGATGCTCCACCCCATGGCCGTCTTCTCCCCGGGCAGCTCCGGGAACTCGACGTCGGTGGAGCCGACCCACGGGCTGTGCGCGCTGTCGCCGTGCCCGTCGTTCTCGGCCCGCGGGGCCGAGCCGTCCCAGGCCCGCACCACGGTCGGGCTGTAGTAGTTGACGCCCAGCACGTCCAGCGGCTGGTGGATGAGGGCCAGGTCGCCCTCGCGCACGAAGGACCAGTCGGTGACCGAGGCGGTGTCGAGCAGGACGTCGGCGGGGTAGCGGCCGCGCAGGACGGGGTCGAGGAACACCCGGTTCTGCAGCCCGTCGACGCGGCGGACGGCGTCGTGGTCGGCCTTGCGGGAACCCTCGGTCCGCACCCAGGCCAGGTTGAGGGTGAGGGCGACGCGCGCCCCCGGCGCGGCGCGGCGCACGGCGGCCGCCCCGAGGCCATGGGCGAGGTTGAGGTGGTGCACCGCGGCCAGCGCGGCGGCGGGCTCGGTGCGGCCCGGGGCGTGGACGCCGGAGGCGTAGCCGAGGTAGGCCGAGCACCAGGGCTCGTTGAGGGTGATGAACGTGCGGACCCGGTCGCCCAGGGCCGCGGCCACGACCTCGGCGTACTCGGCGAAGCGCTCGGAGGTCGTGCGGGCGGTCCAGCCGCCGGCGTCCTCCAGGGCCTGCGGCAGGTCCCAGTGGTAGAGGGTGACGGCGGGTTCGATCCCGGCGGCGATCAGTTCGTCGACCAGCGTGGAGTAGAACGCCAGACCGGCCTCGTTGACGGGGCCGAGCGCGTCGGCGCTGACCTGCGGGGTGATGCGCGGCCAGGCGACGGAGAACCGGTAGGAGGCCATCCCGAGCCGCTTCATGAGCGCGATGTCCTCGCGGAAGCGGTGGTAGTGGTCGTCGGCGACGTCGCCGGTGTCCCCGCCGGCCACCCGGCCGGGGGTGTGGCTGAAGGTGTCCCAGATCGACGGGGTGCGGCCGTCCTCGGCCACCGCGCCCTCGACCTGGTAGGAGGCGGTGGCGGTCCCCCAGACGAACCCGGGCGGGAAGGACCGCTCGGTGGCGGCGGGGGTGGTGGGGCTTGCTTCGGTGGTGGTCACGGGGGCCTTTCCGGTGGCGGCGGGCGGGGAGGTGGGGTTCGGGGGTTCCGCGGCGGCTCAGCCCTTGACGGCGCCGGCCATGATGCCGCTGACGATCTGCTTGCCGAGCAGGATGAACACGACGATGACCGGCAGCGTGCCGACGAGGGTTCCCGCCATGATGATCGAGGTGTCGGGGACGTAACCGCTGCCGAGGTTGTTCAGGGCGACCTGCACGGTCGGCATCGAGGAGTTCAGCGCGATGACGGGCCAGAAGAAGTCGTTCCACGCCGTCATGAACGTCAGCATCCCCAGGACCGCCATCCCGGGCCGGGCGATGGGCAGCACGATGGACCAGACCGTGCGCGTCGAGGACGCGCCGTCCACCTTCGCCGCCTCCAGCAGTTCGTCGGGCAGGGTCTGCACGAGGTACTGGCGCATGAAGAACACCCCGAACGCGGTCACCAGCGAGGGCAGGATCACCGACTCCAGCCGGCCGGCCAGGTTCCAGTCGGACATGATCTTGTAGAGCGGCACGACCCCCAGCGTCGGGGGGATCATGAGGGTCCCGATGGTGATGGCGAACAGCGCGTTCTTGCCGCGGAAGCGCAGCTTCGCGAAGGCGAACCCGGCGAGCGTGCAGAACAGCAGGGTGCCGATGGTCGTGGCGCCGGCGACGACGAGGGAGTTCACGATGGCCAGGCCGATGGCCTGCTGCTCCAGCGCGGTCGTGATGTTCTGCCACAGGTACGGGCCGGGCAGGAACGGCGGCGGCGACTGGTTCATCTCCGACATGGGGCGGCTCGCCGCGACGATCATGTAGTAGAACGGCACGAGGAAGACGAAGGTCGTGATCCCCAGCAGGACGTACGTCAGGCCGCCGGCGGCGTCGGGTGCGCGGTAGCGCTTGCGGCGGCCCCCGCCGGGCGGGGTGGGGGCGGCCAGCGCGGCGTCGCGGACGGTGGTGGTGCTCATCGACGGGCTCCCTGGGTGTCGCGGTCGCGCCACCGGGCCAGCGCGGTGTTCAGCAGGACGAGGACGATGATCAGCAGGAACGTCACCCAGGCGATCGTGGCGGCCCGGCCGAGGGCGCCGAAGGCCCAGCCCTGCTGGTACATGAACAGCCCCAGGGTCTGGTACTGGTTCAGCGCGCCGCCGTCGACACCGCCGAACAGCAGCGGCTCCCCGAACAGCTGCGTGGCCCCGATGGTGGAGACGACCACGGTGAACAGGATGGTGGGCCGCAGGCCGGGCAGGGTGACGTGCAGGAACTGCTGCCAGCGGTTCGCCCCGTCGAGGGCGGCGGCCTCGTAGAGGTCCTGCGGGATGGACTGCATGCCCGCCAGGTAGATGAGGGCGTTGTACCCCGTCCAGCGCCAGATGACGATGATCGAGATGGCGATCTGGGCGCTGAGGTCACCGTTGCGCCAGTCCAGGGCGTCCAGGCCGACGAGGGAGAGCAGCCAGTTCGCGAACCCGTTGTCGCGCCCGAAGATCTGGGCGAACACCAGCGTGGAGGCGGCCACCGAGGTGGCGTAGGGCATCATCATCGCCACGCGGAAGAAGTTCCGCCCGCGCATCCGGTAGTTCAGCAGGTGCGCCAGGCCCAGGGCCAGCAGGAGCTGCGGCACGGTGGACAGCACGCCGAGGGTGAAGGTGTTCGCCAGGGCGTTGTAGAACTTCTCGTTCGTGAACAGCCAGACGTAGTTCTCCCAGCCCGTCCACTCCGGGTCCGAGCCCAGTTCGTAGGACTGGAAGCTGATCCACATCGTGTAGACCAGCGGGAAGAGCCCGAAGGCGAGGAACAGCAGGAAGAAGGGGGCGATGTAGGCGTACGGCGCGGCCACGGCCTCGAACCGGAACAGCCGCGACCGCAGCGAGGGTTTCGGGACCTGGGCGCCCGGGCGGGGCGGGACCGGTGGGGCGGTCGTGCTCTGGGCGCTCACGGCGTCTCCTGGCGGGTCGGGGCGGATCGGGGCGGCGTGGGCCGGGGGGGGGGGGGGGGGGGGGGGGGGGCCCGGGGGGGCGGGCCGGCCGGCAGTTCTGGGGGCTGGTGGGGTGGGGGGGGAGGGGGGGG
>NZ_JBJLSJ010000062.1:0-13873 GCF_050871975.1 Kineococcus rugosus
CCGTCTCCGCGACCCGCCCCCCCAGGCCGCCGGCCGCGCCCTCGCCACCCCCCCCCCCCCCCGCCCCCCCCCCACCGCCCCCCCCCCCCCCCCCCCCCCCCCCACCCCCCCCCCCCCCCCCCCCCCCGAGGCCAGGTCGTGGCCCAGCAGCAGCAGCACGAACTCCTCACCGCCCCAGCGGCCCAGCATCGCCGCCCGGCCCGCCCCGGTCCCGGCGTGCACGGCGTCCAGGCCGCCCCGCCACGACGCGGCCGACTGCACGAGCAGCCGGTCCCCGGCCTGGTGGCCGAAGGTGTCGTTGAACGACTTGAAGCGGTCCAGGTCCAGCACCGCCACGCACAGCGGCGTCCCCTCGGCGCGGGCGCGGGTCTGCATCCGCTCCAGCTCCGCGTCGCTCGTGCGCCGGTTCGGCAGCCCCGTCAGCGCGTCGGTGCGGGCCATGTCCGCCAGCCGGCCCGCCTGCTGCTCCAGGTGGCGCAGCAGCCCGGACATGCGCATCACCACGAGCAGGAACAGCACCACCGAGGACAGCGCGACGGCCCAGGCCTCCAGCCGCAGCCCGAGGGCCAGCTGCAGCATGAGGGTGCCGGGGGCGACCAGGCTGGCCAGCGTCAGCGCCGCCAGGCGGCGCCGGGTGAAGCGGGTGTCGCCCTCACCGGTGCCGTCGGTGTCGGTGAACTGGCGCATCGAGGGGTGCAGCGCGGCCGCCCCGAACGCGACGTAGCCCAGCAGCCACAGCGCCGTGGTGAGCCCGGGGGTGTACCCGGTCGTCATGATGGAGTACTGGTAGAAGCAGTCGGCGACCAGCAGCAGCGCGTTGGCGACCATCAGCCAGCGGAACGCCGCCGTGCGCGCCCCCCGGGTCGTCAGCAGCCGGACCAGCATGGCCAGCAGCAGCACGTCGCCCACCGGGTAGGCCGTCGCGAGGACGCGGGCCGCCGCGGACGTGCCCGCCGACTCCAGCCCCGGGCGCATGAGCAGCACCCACGCCACGAGGGCGAAGCCGACCGTGAAGATCAGCGAGTCGATGACGCCCTCGCGGTCGCCCTGCCCCCGCCGGGCGCGCACGAAGCACCAGAACCCGGCCGCGATGAGCCCGTAGCTGGTCAGGTACAGCGCGTCGGCGGGGGAGGGGAAGGGCGAGATGTCCAGCACCCAGGTGTAGACCGTCCACAGGACGTCCGCGCACGCCCACACGGCGATGCCCGCCGTCGTCAGCCACCAGCCGGCCGCCGCGCGCGGGCGGTGCCGGCGGATGCCGACGGCCATGAGCGCCACGCAGCCGAAGCCGATCGCCGAGTAGAGCACGTCGCGGCCCAGCCCGACCGGCAGCAGGACGCAGACGACGGACAGGACGCCGCCCACGGCCAGGTGCAGGCGGAGCAGCGTGTCGGGGCGGGAACGGGTCACGGTGCTGGATCGACAGCCCCGGCCCCGCCGGTGAGGGGTGGACACCCGTTCGGCGGACGGGCCGGTGCCAGGGTCAGGGCAGCCGGAGCATGCCCTCCTGCGCCACGGTCGCCACCAGCCGGCGCTGCCGGTCGTACATGCGCCCCGTCGACAGCCCCCGCGCCCCCGAGGCGCTGGGGCTCTCGGTGACGTACAGGACCCACTCGTCGGCGCGCGCCGGGCGGTGCCACCACATCGCGTGGTCCAGGCTCGCCACGCTCATCCCCGGGGTCGCCCACGCCAGCCCGTGCCGGCGCAGCACCGGCTCCAGGACGCTCAGGTCGCTGGCGTAGGCCAGGGCGCCGCGGTGCAGCAGGTCCGGCCCGGGCAGCGGGGCGTCGAGGCGGAACCACACCGACTGCCGCGCCCGCCGCTGCGGGTCGGCGCCGGTGTACAGCGCGGGCTCGACGTGGCGCACGTCGACGTGGCGGCCGCGGCCGATGCGGGCGGCCATCGGGTGGTCGAGGGCGTCGAGCAGGTCGTAGTCGCTGGGCAGGTCCTCCGGGTCGGGGACCTCGGGGGCCGGCTCGTGGTGCTCCAGGCCCTCGGCGGCGGTCTGGAAGGAGGCGATCCCGGACAGGATCGGGACCCCGGCCTGGGTGGCCTGCACGCGCCGGGCCGAGAAGGAGCGCCCGTCGCGCAGCCGCTCCACGGTGAAGGCCACCGGGACGTCGGGGTCCCCCGGGCGCAGGAAGTAGGCGTGCAGGGAGTGCAGGTCGCGGTCGCCGGGCACGGTGCGCCCGGCGGCGACCGCGACCTGGCCGAGGACCTGGCCGCCGAACAGCCGGGGCCGCCAGTGCGGCAGGTTCGGGCCCCCGAACACGTCCACGGCGTCCTGCGCGGGTCGCACGTCGAGCACGGTCAGCAGGGGGGAGTCGCTCACCCGGGCACGCTACCGCCGGGCCGCGCGAGCGCCGGCGCAGTACGGTCGGCGCGTGCTCGCCGCCCGCGCCGTCACCACGTCCGCCGACGACCCGCTGTCCGCGCTGGAGGTCGCCGACGCCCCCGCCGCCGAACCGCCGGCGGGCTGGGTGCGGGTCACCGTCGAGGCCGCCGCGCTGAACCGGCACGACCTGTGGAGCCTGCGCGGGGTCGGGCTGCCCGCCGACCGGCTGCCCATGGTGCTGGGCTGCGACGCCGCGGGCACGACCGACGACGGCCGCGAGGTCGTCGTGCACGCCGTCGTGTCCGACGACGACTTCCGCGGCGACGAGACGCTCGACCCGTCCCGCTCGCTGCTGTCCGAGCGGTACCCGGGGACCCTCGCCGAGCACGTGTGGGTGCCGCGCCGCAACGTGCTGCCCCGGCCCGCGGGCTGGAGCGCGCAGCGGGCGGCGTCGCTGGGGACGGCGTGGCTGACGGCCTACCGGATGCTGTTCACCCAGGCCCGGGCCGTGCCCGGCCAGACCGTCCTGGTCCAGGGCGCCGCCGGCGGGGTGTCGAACGCCCTCGTGGTCCTGGGGTCGGCGGCGGGGCTGCGGGTGTGGGTGGCCGGCCGCTCGCCCGAGCGGCTGGCCCGGGCCCGCGCGTGGGGGGCAGCGGCGACGTTCGGCAGCGGGGAGCGGCTGCCCGCGCGCGTCGACGCCGTGTTCGAGACCGTCGGGGAGGCCACCTGGAAGCACTCGGTGCAGTCGCTGAAGCCCGGCGGCTGCGTCGTCGTGGCCGGGGCGACGACCGGCGCCGACCCGTCCGCGATGCTGCAGAACGTGTTCTTCCGGCAGCTGCGGGTCCTGGGCTCGACCATGGGCACGCGCGAGGAGTTCGAGCGGCTGCTGCGGTTCTGCGACACCGCGGGCCTGGAACCGGAGGTCGACTCCGTGCACGCGCTGGCCGACGCGCGGGACGCGTTCGCGCGGCTGGAGTCCGGCGAGGCCGTCGGCAAGGTGCTCGTGCGCCCCTGAGGGGCCCGGCCCCGAGGCGCCCGGCCGGGGGTCGGGAGGGCGATCGCCGCCACGTCCTCCCGGCGAGCCCGGTGCCCGAGGGACGTGGCGGCGATGGTTTCGAGCATGGTCCTCCCGCGGGGCCCGCACAACGGATCACAGGGGTGAAGATCGGAGGATCTTCACGTACGGTGAAGCGCATGGCTCCGCTGCGCGTCGCTGCGCTCGAACCGCTGACCGATCCGGCGCTCGCCGCGCCCGCGCCGGAGACCGGGCTGGACGCCCTCACCGTCGGCCGGCGCATCCGGCACCACCGCCAGGCCCGCGGCTGGACCCTGGCCCGCCTCGGCGAGGAGGTCGGCGCGGCGCAGAGCCAGCTGTCCCAGGTGGAGAACGGCAAGCGCGAACCCCGGCTCTCGCTGATCACCGCCGTCGCCCGGGCCCTGGGCGTCCCGCCGTCGGACCTGCTCGACCCCGCGCCGCCGCCGAGCCGGCGCGCCGCGCTGGAGATCGAGCTCGACCACGCCCAGCGCTCCACCCTGGCCCGCTCGCTCGGGCTCACCGAGGTCCGCTCGAGCCGGAAGCTGCCGACCGACGCCCTGGAGGCGCTCGTCGAGCTGCACCGCGAGCTGGCCCGGCGGCACGACGCCTCGAACGCGACGCCCGAGGAGGCCCGCCGGGCCAACACCGAGATCCGGCTGCTCATGCGGGCCTCGGACAACCACCTGCCCGAGATCGAGGAGGTCGCCGAGGACCTCGTGCGCTCGGCCGGGTACACCGTCGGGGCCCTGACCCACCGGCAGGTCGCGCGGATGGCCGCCGACCTGGGGTTCACCCTCATCCACGTCGACGACCTGCCGCACTCCACGCGCACGGTCACCGACCTCGCCAACGGCCGCATCTACCTGCCGCCGGCCTCCATCCCCGGCGGGCACGGGCTGCGGTCGATGGCGCTGCAGGCCATCGCGCACCGCGTCCTGGGGCACGAGCGGCCCGCCAGCTACACCCAGTTCCTGCGGCAGCGGCTGGAGATCAACTACTTCGCGGCGTGCTGCCTGCTGCCGCGCAGCGCGGCCGTGGAGTTCCTGTCGGCGGCCAAGGCCGACAAGGACCTCGCCGTCGAGGACTTCCGCGACGCGTTCGGCGTGACCCACGAGGCCGCCGCGCACCGGCTCACGAACCTGCTGACCTCGCACCTGGGCATCCCGGTGCACTTCCTGCGCGTGGGCGACGACGGGGCGCTGTACCGCGGGTACGAGAACGACGGCGTCCCGTTCCCGGAGGACTCCTCGGGGGCGATCGAGGGGCAGCCGGTGTGCCGGAAGTGGACGGCCCGCACGGTGTTCGACGTCCGCAACCGCACCACCGAGAACTACCAGTACACCGACACCCCGGCCGGCACGTTCTGGTGCTCCAGCCAGACCGGCACGAGCGACGACGGGGGTTTCTCCATCACCGTCGGCGTCCCGTACGCGCACGCGAAGTGGTTCCGCGGCCGCGACACCCGGGTCCGGACCGTCAGCACCTGCCCGGAGGCGGCCTGCTGCCGCCGCCCGCCGCGCAGCATGGTCGAGCGGTGGGCGGACGCGGCCTGGCCCAGCGCCCGCCTGCACGCCCAGACCCTCGCCCCGCTGCCCTCGGGCCGGTTCCCGGGCGTCGACGACCTGGAGGTGTACTCGTTCCTGTCCTCGCACGCCCCCCGGCAGCCCGACGCCTGAGGTGCCGGGCGGGCCGGGCGGGCCGGGCGGGGGTGGCGGCTCAGGCGAAGCGCACGACGTCCTCGTGCGGCAGCCGGGGCAGCCGCGGGCGGAAGGCGTCGGGGCCGGGGTGGCCGATGTTCACGACGAGGCTGGAGCGCCAGCTGGTGCCGGCGAAGAACTCGGCGTCCACGCCCGCCTTGTCGAAGCCGGCCATGGGCCCGGCGGCCAGGCCGAGCGCGCGCACGGCGAGGATGAAGTACCCGGCCTGCAGGGCGCCGCTGTAGGAGCCCATCTCGCCGCGGGCGGCGGGGTTCTCCTCCAGCCACCCCTGGCGGGGGACCATGAAGGGCGCGACGGTGGGGATGGCGTCGTGGAAGCGGTCGTCGACGGCGAGGACCGCGATGGCCGGGGCGCTCGCGGCGCGGTCGCGGTTGGTGTCGGCCAGCAGCGGGACGAGCCGGGCCCTGGCCTCGGGGGTGCGGACGAACAGGACGCGCAGCGGCTGCAGGTTCGCGCCGGTGGGGGCCCAGCGGGCCAGTTCCCAGATCTGGGTGAGCTGCTCGTCGGTGACGGGGGTGTCGGCGAACGTGTTGGCCGTGTGCGCGCCGGTGAACAGGGCGGCGCGGGCGGCCTCGTCGAGGTGCCGGGGGTCCTGGGTGAGCGTGGTCATCTGCGGTGCTCCTCGTGCTCGTCGTGACGGTGTTGCTTCGAAAAAAAGAGTAGCACCGGAGTTTGAAGAGTCAAGGAGTAAGGTGGGGGCATGATGGACCGGCAGGTGCCCGAGCGGGCGGCGCACGACCCGCGCGCGTGCGACGGCGCGCTCGCCCGCGCCTTCGGGTTCCTCGGCAAGCGGTGGAACGGCATCCTGCTCGCCACCCTGACCCACGGCCCCGCCGGGTTCTCCGACCTGCGGCGCACCGTCGCCGGCATCAGCGACTCCGTGCTGTCCGACCGGCTGGCCGAGCTGTGCCGGGCCGGGCTGGTCTCGCGCACCGTCCGCCCCGGTCCGCCCGTGGCGGTCGTCTACGAGCTCACCGCCTCCGGCACCGCCCTGGCCCCCGCGCTGGAGGAGCTGACGCGCTGGGCCCGGCAGAACCTGCCCCCCGAGCGCTGCGCGGACCCGGAGGGGGGAGTCAGTCCTCGAACGTGTTGAGCATGCTGTGCGCGGCCCGCTCCAGGTAGTCCCACAGCAGCCCCTCCTGCGCCGGCGGCAGGCCCAGGGAGTCCACGGCCACCCGCATGTGGCCCAGCCAGCGGTCCCGCGCGTCCGGGTTGACCTTGAACGGCGCGTGCCGCATCCGCAGCCGCGGGTGCCCGCGCTCGGCCGAGTACGTCGTCGGCCCGCCCCAGTACTGCTCCAGGAACATCAGCATCCGGCGCTCGGCCGGGCCCAGGTCGGCCTCGGGGTACATCGGCCGCAGCACCTCGTCGGCCGCGACCCCCTCGTAGAACCGCGCGACGAGGGCGACGAAGGTCTCGTGCCCGCCGACCTCGTCGTAGAACGACCGCGTCGCCCCGTCCGGGCCCGCGGGGGAGCGGCCGAGGAGGTTCTGCGGGCGGACGGACGGCAGGTCGGGGCTCACCCCACCAGTGTCGCCCCCGCGCGCCCGTCCACCGCGCCGGGGGCGTGCCCGGCCGGGCTCGCCGGCCCCTCCCCGCGGGCGGCCGCCTCGGCCGCCGACTTGACGTTCTCCTGCATCCCGCCGAACACCACCCCGTGGAACGGGCTGATCGCCGCCCAGTACGCCTGACCCGCCAGCCCCTTGGGGTGGAACAGGGCGCGCTGGTGGAACAGCGTGCGGCCCACCGCGTCCTGCTCGACCGTCAGGTCCAGCCAGGCCAGGCCCGGCAGCTTCATCTCGGCGCGCAACCGCAGCAGCCGGCCCGGCTGGCGCTCCTCGACCCGCCACCAGTCCACGGCGTCGCCGACCATCAGGTGCCGCGGGTCGCGCCGGCCGCGGCGCAGGCCCGGCCCTCCGGAGAACCGGTCCATGACCCCCCGCACCGCCCACGCCATCGGCCAGGAGTACCAGCCCTGCTCCCCGCCGATGCCCTCCAGCACCCGCCACAGCACCTCCGGGGGGGCGTCCACCACGGTCGTGCGGTCGTCGACGTACAGGTTGCCGCCGGCCCAGTCCGGGTCGCTGGGCAGCGGGTCGCTCGGGGCGCCGGGCACCGACGCCGAGCTCCACCGCGTCGCGACGTTCGCCTCCTGGATGCGCTGCAGCGCCAGCTGCACGGCCCGCCGGAACGGGGTCAGGCCCCCGGGCGGGTCCGGGACGTACCGCGCGACGTCGTGCTCCTTGCAGACGACCTCGTGGACCAGGCTCTCCACCAGCGGCCGCGCGATCGACCCCGGCACCGGGGTGATCGTCCCCACCCAATGGCTGGACAGCTTGGGGGACATGACCTTCACGGGCAGGACGTGACGCTTGGGCAGTCCGGCGACCTCGGCGTACCCGCGCATCATGTCCAGGTACGTCATGACGTCCGGGCCGCCGATGTCGAAGGTGCGGTTCACCTCCGGCGGCATCGAGGCCGACCCCACCAGGTAGCGCAGCACGTCGCGCACGGCGATGGGCTGGATCCGGTTGCTGACCCAGGCCGGGCACACCATCACCGGCAGCCGCTCGGTGAGGTACCGCATCATCTCGAAGCTCGCCGAGCCCGACCCGATGATGACCGCGGCCTGCAGCACCGTCGCGGGCACGGGGGCGTCCAGCAGGATCTCGCCCACCTCCCGGCGCGACTCCAGGTGCGTCGAGAGGTCCTCGCCGTCGGGGTGCAGACCCCCCAGGTACACGATGCGCCGCACGTCCTCCTCGGCCGCGGCCCGCGCGAACGTCCGCGCCGTGCGGCGGTCCCGGGCCGGGAACGCGCCCCCGGCGCTCATCGCGTGGATCAGGTAGTAGGCGACGTCGACGCCGGACAGCGCCGCGCGCACCTGCTCCACGTCGGAGGCGTCGGCCTGCACGACCTCGACGTCCCCGATCCACGGCCGGTCGCGCAGGGCCTCCGGGCGCCGGGCCAGGGCCCGCACCCGGAACCCCGCCTCCAGCAGCTCCGGGACCAGCCGGCCGCCGATGTACCCGGTGACCCCCGTCACCAGCGCCAGCCGACCGTCCCCCGCACCGATGTCGCTCATGGGCCCCAGTCTCGGAGCGGGCGTGCGCGGGCGCGACCCGGCCTCAGCGCAGCAGCGGGGCGAGGAAGCCGGTGACCAGCGCGTCGGCCCGCGCCGCGTGCGCGGTCTGCGGCGCCGCCTCCAGACCCGGTTCGTCGGCCAGCGCGTGCCCCATCCCGGCGATCTCCTCGTACCGGGTGTCCGGCAGCGCGGCCCGCTGCGCCGCGATCCGCTCCAGGAAGAACGGCGCGTCCTGGTCCCCGGCCACCACGAGCCGGGGGATCGCGGCGATCTCGGCGGCGCGCGCGACGAAGTCGCACTGCGCGAGGACCGCCTCGTTCTCCGGGGACTCGACCAGCTCCACGCCCAGGACCTCGGCGATGGCCGGCAGCGTCACGCGCAGCTCCAGCAGCGGGCTCAGCAGCGCCAGACCGCACGGGGCGACCGTCCCGGAGACCGCGACGAGCTGCGCCACCAGCGCCCCCATCGACCCGCCCACCAGCGCCACCGGCCCGGCGCCCAGGCCCAGCTCCTCCCGCAGCGCGGCCCACGCCGCGGGGAACTCGGCCAGGGCGTCGAGCGCGATCCGGCCGTGGACCAGCCCGGTCATGTCCCGGGCGGCGAGGGCGAGGACCTCCTCCATCCCGCCGGCGGGCATCCGGGCCCCCGACATGGGCAGGCCCACGTGCACGCGCCACGCGTCCAGCCCGGACAGCGGCAGCGCCGCCGCGAACGCCTCCGGGGTCCGCGGCGCGTCGAGCAGGTGCCAGGCCACGACGACCGGCGCGTCCGGGCGGGCGGTGGCCGGCGGCAGGGCCACGTAGGGGACCCCGGCGGCGGTCCCCGTGCGCGGGGTCGGGGGCGTCGTGGGGGGCGTCGTGGGGGGCGTCGTCGGGGGCGTCGTGGGCATCGCGTCTCCTGAGGGGTCGGGGCGGGCAGGACCTTCGCCCCTGTCCTACCGCGCGCCCCCGACGCACCCTCGCGGGGCACGGGACCAGGACGCGCGGGGAGGTGGTCGAGGTGGGCCGACGGCTCGTCGGACGGGGGCCGGTCACGGTGGAGGTCCTCGCGGACCCGTTGCGCTCGCAGCTGGTGCTGCGCGACGACGCCGGGGTCGTGGAGCTGCTGCCGATCCGGCCCGATGTCCTGCCCCGGGTGCGGCAGGGGCTGCACGAGGACACCAGCGGCGGGGCCTGCCTGGTGGAGCTGCGCGACGACGACGGCACCGTCCGCGAGCGGTGGGGGACCTTCGCCGGTCCCGGCGGGGCCGCCGCCGTCGGGCTGACGCTGCTGGCCGCCGACCGGCACGCCGACCACGCCGTCGTGCTCGACGCCGCCGGCCGCGAGCGCAGCGAGCTGCGCGCCCACCCCCGCGCGCCCCGGTGGCGGTGAGCGGGACCACCACCGCCCGGCGCGGTCCCGGGACCGAGGTCCCTGCCCGGTGGCGGCCCCGGAGGAGCAGCCTGCTGCCACCAGGGGACCGCGCCCGCGGTCCCCGGCCCGAGGTGGGGAGGCAGTCGTGACGGACTCCGGGCGCGGCGCGGTCGTCGTCGGCGTGGACCGGCTGGAGGAGGCGCGCGCGGCCCTCACCTGGGCCGCCGGGGAGGCCGCGCGCCGCGACGTCGCGGTGCGCGTGGTGCACGCCGCGGCGCACTCGGCCGAGCTCCTGGACGCCGGGTACCCCTCCGCCGTGCTCGAGGAGGCCGACGCCGCGGCCCGCGCCGGGCTGGAGGCGGCCGCGGAGGTCGCCCGCGGGGCCGGCGCCCCGCACGTCGAGGTGCGCCTGGTGCACGACCAGCCCCGCCGGGCGCTGCTGGCGCAGGCCGCCGACGCCGCGCTGGTCGTCACCGGCGCCCGCCGCCGCCGCGGCCTGCGCACCCTCGGCGCCCTGGAGCTGGGGTCCACCAGCCTGTTCCTCGCCTCCCACGCCGACGTCCCGACCGCCGTGGTGCGGACCCCGCCGGGGGCCGAGGGGGCCGGCGGCGGCGTGGTCGTGGGCCACGACGGGTCCGCGCAGGCCGACGCCGCCCTGCGCTGGGCGGCCCGGTACGCCGACGCGGCCGGGGTCGGGCTGACCGTCGTCGCGGTCTGGCACCCGCCGTTCGCCGCCGCCGCCCCCTACGGGCTCGACGCCCAGGACTGGGTGCGGACCCTGCGCGTGGTCGAGGACGCCGCCGCCGAGCAGCTCGAGGCGGCCGTGGCGGCGGCCCGCGCGCAGCAGCCGGGCCTGCCGGTGGCGCACCGGCTGGTCCGCGACGAGTCGGCCGCCGAGGCGCTGCTGGCCGCCGCCGACGGGGCGCGGCTGCTGGTGACCGGCACCCGCGGCCGCGGCGCGTTCGCCGCCGCCCTGCTGGGCTCGGTCAGCCACGCCGTCCTGCACCGCGCCGGCGGCCCCGTCGTGGTCGTCCCCGCGGCCGCGGGCCGGGACCTTGGTCCCGAACCCGGGGAGCCGGCGGCGGGGACCGGACCGCGGGGCTGACAATCGCGGGGAGCGGCCGTCGCCGGGACGACCGCGCGGGCGAGGGGACGAGTCGATGGTCCGGGTGTTCCTGCTGGACGACCACGCCGTGGTCCGCGCCGGGTTGCGGGCCGTCCTGGAGTCCGACCCCGAGATCGAGGTCGTCGGCGAGGCCGGCACCGTCGCCGAGGCCGTCGAGGGCATCACGCTGACCCGCCCCGACGTCGCCGTCCTCGACGGCCGGCTGCCCGACGGTTCCGGCGTCGAGGTGTGCCGGCAGGCCCGGCGCCTCTCGCCCGGCACCCGCAGCATCCTGCTCACCTCCTACGACGACGACGAGGCCTTCCTGTCGGCCGTGGTCGCCGGCGCCGCCGGGTACCTGCTCAAGGAGATCGGCACCGGCGACCTCGTGGGGTCGGTGCGCGCGGTCCACGCCGGCGGGTCGCTGCTGGACCCGCAGGCCGTCGAGGCCGTCCGCCGGCGGCTGGAGGACCCGCTGGCGGCCGACCCGCGGCTGGCCGAGCTGACCCCGCAGGAACGACGGGTCCTGCGGCTGCTGGGCCAGGGCTGCACGAACCGGCAGATCGGCCGGGAACTGCACCTGGCCGAGAAGACCGTGAAGAACTACGTCTCGAACCTCCTGGCGAAGCTCGGGCTGAGCTCGCGCACCCAGGCCGCCATCTACGTCGCCCACGTCTGAGGGCCCCGCCCGGGAACCGTCCCGGGGCCTTGTGCCCTGGCGCGTCGCGGCCCGGTGCGCGAGCGTGGGGGCCGTGGACCTCCTCGAGACCCTTCCCGAGACCCTCACCGACGAAGAACTCCGCACGGTCGACGCCTGGTGGCGCGCCGCGAACTACCTCACCATCGGGCAGATCTACCTGCAGGACGACGCCCTGCTGCAGCGCCCGCTGACCCCCGCCGACGTCAAACCCCGCCTCCTGGGCCACTGGGGCACCAGCACCGGCCTGTCGTTCGTCTACGCGCACGTCTCCCGGCTGATCCGGCACACCGGCCAGCGGACGGTGTACCTCGCCGGGCCCGGGCACGGCGGCCCGGCGCTGGTGGCCGCCTCCTGGCTGGAGGGCACCTACACGGACTGCTTCCCGGCCGTGACCCAGGACGCCGCCGGGGTGCACCGGCTGTTCCGGCAGTTCTCCTCCCCGGGCGGGATCCCCTCGCACGCCTCGGTGACCACCCCCGGCTCGATCCACGAGGGCGGTGAGCTCGGGTACGTCCTCGTCCACGCCTTCGGGGCCGTCATGGACAACCCCGACCTGCTCGCCGTCGCCGTCGTCGGGGACGGGGAGGCCGAGACCGCGCCCCTGGAGGGGGCCTGGAAGGGCATCTCGTTCCTCAACCCCGCCCGCGACGGGGCGGTGCTGCCCGTCCTGGCCCTCAACGGGCACAAGATCTCCGGCCCCACCGTGCTGGCCCGCAAGGACCCCGCCCAGGTCCGCTCGCTGCTCGCCGGGCACGGCTACCACGTGCTGGAGGTGACCGGCGCGGACCTGCCGGGCATGCACCACCGGTTCGCCGCCGCCCTCGCCGAGGCGCACCGGCGCATCCGCGCCATCCAGGACGCCGCGCGCACCGGCACCCCGCCGGACGGGCTGCCCGCCTGGCCGGTGATCGTGCTGCGCTCGCCGAAGGGGTGGACCGGCCCCGGCGTCGTCGACGGCGTGCAGGTGGAGGGCACCTGGCGCGCGCACCAGGTGCCGCTGTCGGGGGTGAAGGAGAACCCCGAGCACCTGCGGGTGCTCGAGGAGTGGATGCGGTCCTACCGCCCCGACGAGCTGTTCGACGCCGCCGGCCGGCCCACCGACGTGGTGCGGGCCAACGACCCCGCCGGGGACCTGCGGCTGTCGGCGACCCCGCACGCCAACGGCGGCACCCTCACCCGCGACCTCGACCTGCCCCCCGTCGCCGACCACGTCCTCGCCGTCGAGCAGCCGGGCACCACCCGCGCGGAGTCCACCCGCCGGCTCGGGGAGTACCTGCGCGAGGTCTACCGCCGCAACCCCGAGACGTTCCGGCTGTTCTGCCCCGACGAGACGAACAGCAACCGCCTCGGCGCGGTGTTCGAGGTCAGCGACCGCACCTGGGTGGAGGCCACCGAACCCGGCGACGAGGCCCTCTCGCGCGAGGGCCGCGTCGTCGAGGTCCTGTCCGAGCACAACTGCCACGGCTGGCTGGAGGGGTACACCCTCACCGGCCGGCACGGCCTGTTCGCCACCTACGAGGCGTTCGCGATGGTCAGCGCGTCCCAGACGGTCCAGCACGGCAAGTGGCTGGAGGAGGCCGAGCACCTGCCCTGGCGCGCGCCCGTCCCCAGCCTGAACGTGCTGCTGACCTCCACGGCGTGGCGCAACGACCACAACGGCTTCAGCCACCAGGGGCCCGGCCTCATCCAGACCGCGCTCACCCAGCGCGCCGCGGTGTCGCGGGTCTACCTGCCGCCGGACGCGAACTGCCTGCTCGAGGTCGCCGACCACTGCTTCCGGACCCGGTCGAAGATCAACCTCATCGTCATCGACAAGCAGCCGCAGCTGCAGTACCTCGACCCCGCGGCCGCCGCCGAGCACGTCCGGCGCGGGGCCGGGGTGTGGGACTGGGCCGGCACCGACGACGGCGGGTCCGACCCCGACGTCGTCCTGGGCTGCGCCGGGGACGTCGTGACGATGGAGACCGTGGCCGCGGCACGGATCCTGCGCGAGCGGCTGCCGAAGCTGCGGACCCGGGTGGTGAACGTCGTCGACCTCATGCGGCTGCACCGCCCCGGCGACCACCCCCACGGCGCCGACGAGCTGACGTTCCGCGAGCTGTTCACCGACCACGTCGACGTCGTGTTCGCCTTCCACGGCTTCCCCGGCGCGATCCACCAGCTCGTGCACGGCCGCCCCGACGCCGACCGGTTCCACGTCCGCGGGTTCATCGAGGAGGGGACGACCACCACCCCCTTCGACATGACCGTGCGGAACCGGGTCTCGCGCTACCACCTCGTCATCGACGCGCTGAACAACGCGGCCCGGCTGCCCAGCGGGGCCGCGGACCTGAAGGCCTGGTGCGAGGCGCAGCTGCGGCGCCACCACGAGTACGTCGTGGAACACCTCCAGGACATGCCCGAGGTCCGCGACTGGACCCTGTGACCGGTGCCCGGACCCGGGGGGGGGGGGGGGGGCCCCGGGGGGCGGGGGGGGGGGGGGCGGCGGGCGCCCGGGCCCCGCGCCCCACCTCGGCGGCGAATCACCCACCCGCCCCCCCC